>NZ_JAFEQJ010000028.1:101642-111141 GCF_016890655.1 Staphylococcus sp. GDY8P72P
TGGGACGACGAAATCTTTTTTCAAAATCAGATTTCTGTCCCACTCCCTATTTTCTCGATACAGAATCGACAATATTCTTTTTGTTATCATATTTTACCGCGAAGTAATTTTCATCATGATAAAATAAAAACCAATAATTTTGATGAATAAAATACGGAAATAAGCGCTCTTTTTCTCTAATAGACTGCATAGGATAGTCATCATAAGCTGTCACCCAAAGTGGATTCGTATGTGCCGTCGTTGGGAAAATATCTCCTAAATGCACCGCTTTTTCCCCTTCACTTTCTATAATTATAATGGAATGTCCAAAACTATGACCTCCAGTATGTTGCATACGTATGCCTGGACATATTGCTATTTCTCCATCAAACAAAATAAGTTGGTCTTTAAATGTTCCATTATTCTTTTCCCAGTAGGTTGATTTACTTCTAATATTTGGACTTTGAAATTCATGCCATTCATCTTGTTGTATATAATGTACAGCATTACTAAAAATTGCATTTCCTGCATTGTCAGTTAAACCAGAAGCGTGATCAAAATGCATATGAGTCATCAAGACGATATCGATATCTGTCAGTTGTAAATTCAATTTGTTCAATTCTACTTCGATTTGACTTTCATAATCCACACCAAAATTACGTCGCTCTTTTTCCGTCAATTTACTATTTCCGATACCCGTATCTATTAAAATATGTTGATTATTTGTTTGAATTAAAATTGGATGCGTAGGTAAGGCAATTTGATTTTTATCATTTACATTATAACGTTTTGTCCATAATGCTTTTGGTACAACACCAAACATTGCGCCACCATCGATATTAGTAATGCCTCCATTGAGTTGATGAATCGTAAATTGTCCTAATTGCATAATATTCCTCCTTGATATGGAACTCTTATTATCATTATAAACATTTTACAAATAAATATAAATTTTCACAAAAAAACGTTGCTCAGTATATGAACAACGTTAGTTTGAATGAAATTGTGCTTCCATGCGATAAATTCTCGAACCTTTATCCGAAAATTTTCTTTCATATTCTGTTTCAATATTATCTTCATCGTCTTCTTGATGAAGATTTAAATTTATTTTTGTAAAATACATACCGAATTGCGACATACTTTCAAGACTATAAGCAAACAAGCCTCTATTATCAGTTTTGAAATGAATTGCGCCATCATCTTTTAAGATTTCTTTATACAACTTTAAAAATGATGCATATGTTAATCTGCGCTTTGTATGTCTACGCTTTGGCCACGGATCTGAGAAATTCAAATAAATTCGTGATACCTCATTTGGCATGAAATATTCGGTTAGCTCACCCGCTTCGTTACATATTAGCTTGATGTTAGTTAAATTGTGTTCTAAAACTTTATCTAAAACTTTGACCATGACATTTTTTTCTCGTTCTATAGAGATAAAATTAATGTCAGGATTTTGTATAGCTAATGTTGTAATAAATTGCCCCATGCCAGATCCAATTTCGATATGAATGGGTGCAT
Organism: Staphylococcus sp. GDY8P72P; assembly: GCF_016890655.1. Classification (NCBI taxonomy): domain Bacteria; kingdom Bacillati; phylum Bacillota; class Bacilli; order Caryophanales; family Staphylococcaceae; genus Staphylococcus; species Staphylococcus sp. GDY8P72P. The sequence continues at coordinate 103,143 of NZ_JAFEQJ010000028.1, forward strand.
CATTATCGAACCACGCTTGCATTTTACCATTATGCGTACCATCAACATCTACAATACTTGGGTGAGATTTCAAATAATCTTCTGCCCAAGGTTTATATCGCATTCTCATTACTTATACTCCTTAAATAAATGCATTATTCGTCATAACTTCATTTAAAAATTTCAACCACGTATTCATATCTTTATAACGCTTTTGTTCTTCGTACCATTGTACCATACCGATTGATTGAATGACTGTATACCACTTCATTCGCTTCTGCAATTCGATAGTGTCATTCGCACCATAAATATTTAGCCACTCTGACCATTGTTGCTCAGGAACGTAGTTATATAGGAGCATACCTATGTCAATCGCAGGGTCGGCAATCATAGCACCTTCCCAATCAACTAAATAAAGTTCATCCCGATCTGACAATAACCAATTATTGTGATTTACATCGCCGTGAACAACAGTAAAGAACCGAGAATCTAGTATTGGTAAATGCTCTTCTAAATACGTTAACGCTTTTCGTACAACATGATGTGTTAGAACTTCTCGAGATAATGAGGCATTGATTTTGCGTAACATAATTGTAGGAGTTATAGGTTCCATTTCCATACGCTTCAACATATTAAGTAGCGTTTTAGAATTATGAATTTTCTTCAATAACTGTGCAACTCTTTTTTGATGCATTTCCTTGAATGACAATTCACGACCATTTTTCCAATGCTGAGCTGTTACCACTTCACCAGTTTCAATGCGTTTCGTCCAAACTAGTTTAGGCACAATACCTTCTGCAGATAATGCAGCTATAAAAGGATTCGAATTACGCTTTAAAAATAATTTTTGGCCATCTTGTTCAGCCATATATGCTTCACCTGAAGCACCGCCTGCAGAATCTAGCGTCCACCCTAATTGATAAAATTGCTCCACCACGTTCACCTCACTTTCAATAGAAAATGGCTCTAGAAAGTTATTTTCAAGAGCCATATATAACAATTGTTAACAAAAAATGTACGAAACCTCGTAATTAAACGTAATTATTTACGTATTTGTCCCATTACGTTTTAAGTTCATACTATGTACTAATTAGCTTTTTTATATAATCGTCCACGTCTCTCTTGCTAATAAGAATATCGTTTCTGTTTTATGAAATTGCTTGTTCAATTTCAAGACTCATAAAAGATTTTATAATGTTTGGGTATTTATTTCAACCAAAAATGAGAAACAAAAAGTCACTTTTTACTTCCTATGTAAGATATGATTCATAAAATAGCGTCAGTTGAAATTATACCACATTTCAACTGACATAAATATGTTAAATTATCTTTCAGCTTCTAAAGGAACTGCACTTTCATTCACAATATAATGTGTAAAACCTTCTTGTAATTTTCGTGTAATTGGGCCAACTTTACCGTTTCCAATAGCTTCACCATTTAAATTAACAACTGGCATAACCTCAATTGAAGTACTTGAAACAATAACTTCATCCGCATTTTTCAAGAAATCTACGGTAAATGCTTCCTCTTTAAAAGGAATATTATTTTGTTCAGCAATTTCTTTAATTACTTGTCTTGTAATACCATTCAAAATCAAATTATTAATTGGATGCGTATAAATTGCACCGTCTTTTATAGCGTATGCATTACTAGATGATCCTTCAGTAACTTGTTCGCCTCGGTGTTGAATCGCTTCTTGTGCATTATATTTAACTGCGTATTCTTTAGCCAAAACATTACCTAATAAATTCAAACTTTTAATATCACAACGTAACCAACGAATATCTTCAGTTGTAATTGCATTAATACCTTCATCTAAGGATTTATATGGTCGGTCATAACTTTTTGTGAATCCCATAATATTTGCTTTTACAGAAGGTGTCGGAAAGGCATGATCACGAGGAGCAGCACCACGTGTCACTTGTATGTACACGCCACCATTAATAATTTTGTTTGCGACAATTAATTCTTGTACTAAATCAATAAGACCGTTAACTGTGTAGTTAAGTTCTAAACCAATTTCTTTGGCACTTCTTAATAAACGTTCAAAATGTGGTTTCGCAGTAAATAATTTATTATTATACACACGTACATATTCATAAATACCGTCTCCAAAAGTATACCCTCTGTCGTTATATGGTACGTTTGCGTCATGTTCTTCAACTAACTGTTCATTAATTAAAACTTTAGTCATAGTTATCCCTCCACACATAATTTATATAATGCCTCTAAGTAAATACTAGTTGCATCAAGTAATTGCTTTTTAGTCATATATTCATTTTTTTGGTGCATTAAGTCTTCAGTGTCTTTGAACATAGCACCAAATGCTACGCCTTTATCTAAGTTGCGCGCATAAGTGCCACCACCAATAACATATGGTTCACTATGATCACCTGTTTGGTTTCTATAAGTTTCCACTAAACTTTGCACAAATGGGTCATTTTTATCTACATAATGCGGTGACTGATTTTTACCTAATTCGATATCAAATCCAAGTGCATTAATTTCTTCTTCAAAACGTGTCAGTGCTTTAGTAAATTCAAACCCTTCAGGATAACGTAAATTAATACCGAAACTACCACCTTCTTGGTTATTATAATTAATAACACCAATATTAGTAGTGACGTCTCCCATCACATCCGTATGGAATTTCATACCCATTTTTTCTCCAAAGTCTGATTTAAACAAATAGCGTTCGCTAAATGCTACAAAGTTAGATGCTGTTTTATCTAATTTTAAGTTTGCTAAAAAGTTTAATAAATATAACCCTGCATTCGTACCTTTTGATGGATCCATACCATGAACTGCTTTACCAAAAACTTTTAATTCTAAAACACCACTATCAACTGTGCTTGTACCATCTAGTTGATTTTGTTGTAAGTAATTTTCAAAGTTTTGAATGACATCAGTCATATTTTCTTTCACTAAAACTTTGGCAATTGCCTCATCTGGTACCATATTATATCGCTGACCTGATACAAAGCTATACAATTCATAATCAGGTTCATCAATGTCTTCAGCTTTTGCTGTTTGGATGACATCAAACGTACTTATACCTTTTTCACCGTGTATCGCTGGAAACTCTGCATCAGGTGCAAATCCTAATGTTGGCATTTCTTCTGTTTCAAAATAACGATCAGTACATTTCCAATCAGATTCTTCGTCGGTTCCAATAATGATATGTATACGTTTTTTCCAGTCAACGTTCATTTCATTTAAAATTTTAACTGCATAATAAGCAGCAATTGTTGGTCCTTTATCGTCTAATGTGCCACGTGCTATTATTTTATCGCTCGTTACAACTGGATCAAAAGGATCTGTGTCCCAGCCATCACCAGCTGGAACGACATCAACGTGACATAAGATGCCAAACACATCTTCGCCAGCACCTGCTTCTATTCTTCCAGCAATATGATCAACATCATGTGTCCCAAAACCATCACGTTCAGCAATTTCATACATATAATCTAATGCCTTGCGTGGCCCAGGGCCAACAGGATATGCATCTGATGCTTTACTATCATCTCTAACACTCTCTATTGCTAATAAGCCTTTTAAATCATCAATAATTTGTGATTCATAAGCTAGAACTTTGTCTTTCCACATTTACGATCCACTTCTTTCTTAAATACTAGTTTAAAATATATTTTACATGATGTTACACATAAACTACAGCGAGATGACAATATTATTTTGATTTTTTTACTGTAACATTAATACAAAAACAGTTGAGTCTTGTTATAGCAAGTAATATCGCAACTGTTATATTTTAATTAATATATTAGAAAAACCTAACTCATTTATACGTGAGTTAGGCTTTTAGTTAATAACTGTTATTTTTCATCGTTGTCAAATTTATTTTTGTTGTTTTTTAATTCTTCTTCAGTGACAACTCTTAAGTTGTTAGATGGATCAGCTGCACCTTCATCCGTGAAACGAGCTTCATCAATTTGATCTTCATCTGAAGATTTTACATTTTTAAAACGATTTTTTTGGTCATTGATATAGCCTTTAGGATCTTGTTTCACTTTGTTGACATATCCTTTAGGGTCTTGTTTTACTTCATTAACAGTTTCACCTGCTTTACTGCTAATTTGACTTGCTATATCTTTAGCATTTTGTTTGTAAGATTCTGGGTTTGACTTATATTTGTCGTATTCACCTTTCAACTTATCTCTATTTTCTTTTTTAGAAAGTACGACAGCTGCTGCTGCGCCCCCAATACCTACAACTGCTTTTAATAATCTTGACATAAAATTACACCTTCTTTAATTATTTTATTCCTAATTGTTCAAAATCTTGCTCTTTTAAATGACGATATTCGCCGACAGCTAACTGTTCATCAAGTTGTAAATCTCCTATTGAGATTCTCTTTAACGCAAGTACTTCATTGTTTATAGCATGAAACATGCGCTTAACTTGATGATACCTTCCTTCGGTAATAGTTACAAATGATTTCCTTTCTTCTTGTGCTTTTACCAAAGTAGCAGGCTTAGCTAATCCATCATGTAACTCAATACCCGTTTTAAATAATTCTATATCATTATTTGTAATACTTTTTTCTGATAAGACTTCATAAGTTTTGGACACATGTTTATTAGGACTCATTAACTGGTGGCTAAAATCACCATCGTTTGTAATAAGAAGTAGACCTTCAGTATCTTTATCTAATCTTCCTACTGGAAAAATATGAAAATCTTTATAGTCTTTAAATAAATCTATTACAGTTTGATGTTGATTATCTTCAGTAGCGCACACATAACCTTGTGGTTTATTTAACATCAAATAAAGCTTGTCAATATAAACAATATGGTTATTATCAACAGCAATGTAGTCTTCTAACGCATTGACATTCGTTTTTGCTGACTTTTCAACAGTACCATTCAATGTCACTCTACCTTTTTTCAATAATTGTTTAACTTCAGTACGTGTTCCGACACCCATATTAGCTAAAAATTTATCTATTCTCATTTAATCACACCTAGTTTACGACGTATTTTATTTGGTATTTCACCTAAAAATTGGTCTGCTAAATGTGTTTTCATCGTAATTATGCCATAAACTAAAATACCTACTATTACACCTACTACAACTATTATCAATGCTCCCATTTTACTTTCTGGAGAAACTATAAATTGTAAAATGAAGTAAGTTAATTCAACAGCTAACATCATGATAAAACCGAATAAAAAGATTTTTGCAAAATGTAACCAAGTTTCACTGAAGTTGAATTTCGCATATTTTTTAAGAATTACAAAGTTACAAATATTAGCAAAAAGCAACGCGATCGCTGTACTTAAAATAGCACCTGATGTATGGAACATATATATTAGCGGTGTATTTAATACAATCTTAATCACTACAGCAGCTAGAATGACAAATACCGTAAGTTTTTGCTTATCAATACCTTGTAACATTGATGCTGTAACACTTAATAATGCTATTAATATTGCTACAGGTGCATAGTAGAAGAGTAAGTGGCTACCTTCAACATTGTAACTATAAAAGACATTATATAACGGCAATGCTAATGCCATAATACCTAGACTAGCTGGCACCGTAATGTACATTAAAACACCTAATGACGTTCTGATTTGTCTATGCATATTGTCTAATTGTCCAGTAGCATATGTTTTCGTAATAAATGGTATTAAGCTGACAGCAAAACCAGATGCTAGTGACGTAGGAATCATAACTATTTTATTTGTCGTCATATTTAACATAGTAAAGAATTGGTCATGTAATTCTTGTGGTACGCCTGCCAAACCTAAGGCATTGTTATGTGTAAATTGGTCGACTATATTAAATAATGGAAAATTCAAACTAACAATAACAAATGGAATACTGTACGAAATTATTTCTTTGTACATTTTGCCATAAGATACCGTGATACCCGTATCATCAGTGGCTACCATTTTCTCAATATTTGGTTTACGTTTACGCCAGTAATACCATAGCGTAAAGATACCCATAATGGCACCAATTGCTGCAGCAAAAGTTGCCACACCATTTGCAAGTAATACTGAACCATTCATAATGTTTAACACTACATAACTACCAATTAGAATAAATAATATTCTCGCAATTTGTTCTGTTACTTCTGACACTGCAGTAGGCCCCATAGACTTATAGCCTTGGAACACACCACGCCATGTAGCTAATAATGGAATAAAGATAACTACAACACTAATTATTCTTATAATCCAAGTGATATCAGCAACAGACCAACCACCTGAGTCTTTTGAATCTTGTGCTAATGTGATAGAAGCAATTGTCGGTGCTAAAAAGTATAGTACGGCAAAACCTACTATTCCAGTTACGGTCATCACTATAAAACTGGATTTATACAATTTTTGACTGACTTTATATGCACCTAACGCATTATATTTTGATACATATTTTGAAGCTGCTAACGGAACACCTGCAGTTGCTACAGCAATTGCAATATTATAAGGTGCGTAAGCATAGTTAAATGGTGCAAGGTTTTCTTCTCCTCCAACTATTGCATAGAATGGAATGATAAAAAGGACACCTAAAACTTTAGTAATTAAAATACTTAATGTTATGAGAAAGGTCCCTCGAACCAATTCTTTACTTTCACTCATTTATATCTTCCTATCTCAATTTAATTTTAAAATCATAACTTCAATGATAACGTTATACACACTTTTTTTCAAAGTTATACATATATAAAAATAACACAGATAAATATATAAGTGTTCATTACTTTGACTAGTTATAACTATTTTTTAAAAGCGTGTTTACAAATTCAACTTTCCCTTATGTTGCAATTCATACAAACGTTTGATGTTATATTGAAAAATCTATATTATCATGTTTTTAAACATAAAATAAGTCATATTATGTAGTAATACAAACATATTAATAATAAGGAAATATAAATATGAAAAAGGAGTGGGACAGAAAGATTTCGTCGTCGCACCCCGGCAGAGATGACTAGCATTGTAAAAGATTGATTTGAAGTGTATTTTCAATACAGTCAGCTCTTATCAATGTGAAATGAGACTAGGACAAATTAATATTATCCTAGCCTCCTAAATTTATATGAATAATGCATGTTTTATTAGCGATAATTTTAACAACATAATAAAATCAGCAGTTATGTATTATTATGATAATATCTTAATGAAGAAATTACCACGACATTAAGATTGTATAGCATTATCAATCTTTTGAGATAATTGCTTGAGGTAATCAAAATTCAACTTAAAGTCATAGCTTTCTTTAACATCAGGCGTTTTATAATCTTCCAAAAATTGTTCCGGTGATTTCATAAATACACTTTTAAAATTTTTTGAGAATGTAGAATATGATTTATAACCATAATTTCTCCACAAATCTTTAGTTGTATCCATTGTTAACATTTCTACGGCTAAGCGATATATTTTAACTTTAATAATGTACTTAGTGATAGAAATATTCATTTCTTCAGAAAAAACACGCGATAAGTAACTCGGATTAACATAAAAAACCTTAGAAATTTTAGATAATGTTATATTTTCTTTGTGATGTTCAAAAATATATTTCAAAATCGTTTTGATCAAATTATTATTAATCCCTAAGTTATCTTGTGAATAGTATTGCGCAGCCCTAATATAGTTAATAAGTTTTACTACATTAATATCGGCATTAAAGAAATCCTCTTCATACAAATAAATAACTGTGTCTAAAAATTGTTTCTTTATTGCTAAATCTAATTGTTGACTTTCGACATCCAACTGCCTCATTTTATACAACGAAAAGCGGTTAAAACTAAATTTATTAATGCTTATTTCCATCACAATGCCAGTAGTAACTAAAAGTTTCGGAGAGGTATAAGGCTCAATAATCAAAAATTCATTCTCTTCAAAATGTTCAACTGAAATTTTATCATGTAGTTCTGCCTTACCTGATAATATATATATCACTTTAACTTCATCTAAATTTTCATTAATTTCAACATTTTTTTCATGAATTTTATAGCTATAATCCATAATATCGATAAAGTCCGTATAATTGT
>NZ_JAFEQJ010000029.1:0-58420 GCF_016890655.1 Staphylococcus sp. GDY8P72P
TCAAAATAGTACTGATTCTATTACTAACCACCGTGCTATATTTAAAAAATTATATAAATATAAAATAAACAACCCCTTCGCCATTTAGGCGCTGAACCCTTAAGAGACAGATTCTTTCTTGCTTAATTATACAAATCTTAATTCAGTAATATTTTATGCGATTTGAGAAACTGTGAGTATCTCTTATTTGCGTTGCCCCACCATGAAGATAATCATTCTTATCATGTTTACTTCTATATAGTTACCAGTCTTGATTGATCCCTGATTCGATTGCTTCTTTTAATGAATTTACGATTTCTAACATTTAGTACATAGTTTAACAATGTTTTGTACCAATATAACAATAAAATCATAAAAGATTTTCGTAAAATTAAATTGTAGTTTACGTATTTATTTTTTTATGTAAATATAGTTGTGAAAGAGAATATTAGTTTTAAAGGTGTGAATACGAATGAGAGAAAATGTTAAATGGAAGGGCTACGAGATAGTATTTTTTGTGATTTCTATTATATTTTTAGTCTTAGCAAGTATTAATCTACTTGAAGTAACTAAATTCAGTCAAAATGTAGAATCATTTTTCTATTCTATATTTTTAATCTCTATGTTTATTGTAACTATGAGAAAATCATTACTTGCATCATTTTTATTTTTAATTGGCGGGATTTTATTCTTTATCAGCATTTTTTAAGATTAAATAGACTGTTCCCTTAAAATGATTTATTGACTCCTCAACGAATCGATCTCTCATTCTTACAAAATTAAGTCCTTCTTGAAATACAGGTCTAATTCTCATTGATTTGCCTGATTGTTTCTCTGTAAAGATTTTCTCTACGCCAAACTCCTTTAAATTATGCAGTTGTCTTTCTAAATTTTGATCTATTGAAGATACCCTCGCATAATCTATAATCATTCCAGCAAAGAACATTATTATTAAAAATCCTATAATACTCTCTATCTTATTTAATCACCCATAGATACCAATTTTGCATTCCCATCCTCTATGGTGTTATAATGTAATTAACAAAGATGTCGTGCATGTATGCACCAAATCCCCTCACTATGCCAGTAGTGAGGGGATTTTTTGGTGTGGCTAGTCGCCTATTTATCATTGCGTTTGCGTAGCCAGTTCGCAAACAAAGCAACGATGCAACCACTTGCTGCTGTGGTCATGATGGTTACAAAGATGTCGGTCATTACGTATGCACCTCCCCTCTACGTCAATTGACGCCTGAGAGATAGGCGACCTCAATATTATACCATCTGAATCTTTTGAATCCTATGTTCTTCCGCTATATTGAGTTACGCAGAAGTATTTTAAAACTCTCGATACTTAAATTGTTGTGAAAATAACACTAATCTGAATTTAAGTCTTTTTCTTAAAAAATTCATTAGCCTCACGTGAATACATGAAAATAATAGCGCTAACAACAAATATGATATGAAGTATTCTGCTAATTGTAAACAACAATGTAAATAAATTTATATTTTCAAAAAATGATAATACATTGTTATTAAGCATCCACTGTATTGGAGAGACAATCATTGATAATATGCCAAAAACACCTAACAAAATCGTCAAAACAATTCTTGCCCAATTTTTTGCATAAAGTAATTGACGAATAATTAAGATTAAAATGATAAAAAGTAATAATCTGAGAATAATATTAATAACAATGCTCCCTACCGTTTCTTCACTATTTTCAAGCATAAATTGCATTAATACTAAAACTAATTCAAACGTAGCAGCAATTATTGCGAAATACCATAAATAAACAGAGCGACGTATCGACTTGGGATAATTAATAATGTTCACCTTCCTATAACTTTTATTTTATCTTTATTAACACAAAACCCTTTTCTGTGAAGTTGAGGAGTTGGATAATTAAGTATTAATATTATCTTTCGGCATCAGATAAAACTTGTAAGTGATCTGTATATGCTTCTAATTGCAGTAGAAAAAATAATCAAAGATGCAGCAGTTTAAGCTCCAGAAAACAACAAAACGGACGAAGCTTCCATAATCATAGGAAATCGTTTTCATATCCATCACATCATGTAAAGAGTAACAAATATATTTCTTAAATACTATAAAGTTATTAAATTGTAATTTTACCTTATAACCTATCAAGATGTTATAATTTATTTAACAAGGAACTAGCATAGATACACCAATCCCCTCACTATTGCGAGTAGTGAGGGGATTTTTGATGTGAACAAGAATTTCTAGCATAGACTTACATCAATACAATATTAAGACCAATATCGGAATTATAATTGAACTTAAAACCGCAGTAAGTATCATTCCTATAGAACTAAACGTACCATCTTCTATATCAAATTCAAAAGCTTTTGCTGTACCAAAACCATGTGCTGAGTTGCCATAGAATAGTCCTCGAGCAATAGAATTTTTAAACTTAAATATATTAATAAAGTATTCTCCAAACATACTTCCGATTATTCCAGTAAAAGTGATAAACATTACTGCTATTGCATCAATACCACCGAGTTGATGTGTAACTTGTAAACCTACAGCTGCTGTTATAGATTTAGGTAATAATGTAACTATAATTTCTTTTGAATAGCCAAAAACTTTTAACGTTAAATAAATAAGAAAAAAATTAATAAGCGTTGATACAAATACACTAGTAAAGATTACTTTGGCATGTCTTTTTATAGTTTCCCAGTACTTATATAATGGCAAAGCAAGGGCCACTACTGTGCAATTCAACATATAGTTTATCCATTTGCCCCCTGCCATATAGTCAGAGTAATCCAATCTTAACAGCACAAGGACAGCGATGATAAAGATAGCTGATATCAACGCAGGATTGAGTATAGGATTTTTATATTTGATTTGTATTTTTCTAGAAATGATATACACAATAACGGTCAACAAAATCATGAAAATAGCTTTTAATACTTCCATTTAATCATGTCCACCTCTTTTATTAGACTTTGATAGCATCCCTTCTGCGACATAACCTGAAATAATAGCTACAACAAATGTACTAACAATAACTAAAACAAAGAACAGGATAAAATGCATATCAATAACTGTGACAACATCCATTAACCCAACTACTGCAGGTATAAAGAAAAATATCATTGTCGTTAAAAGAAAATTAGCTCCCTTATCTATCCATTTTTCAGGTATCACTTTAAATTTTAATAGTAAAAAGAAAATGATGAGACCGACAATACTACTAGCCATAGGAAGATGGAAGGCTTTTTGTATGATGTTGCCAAGATATGTAACGCCCATGATTAATACTATCTGACTCATTATTCTGAAAATTTTGGTTATAGTTTTCATACGCTCCCTCCTTAAGACTATGGTCATTAACTGTATAAAATCAAAATAACTACAAAAGCCGTATTGATTATGAACTAATCAACACAGCTGAAATAGAATTTCTTAAAATATATTAATTCTAGAACACAGTTTGAATTGATAGCGAATAGTGGGATTAAATGTTTTTAACATCTGTTTTAAAACATTTTTATGCCAGGTAAATGATTTCTCTTTAGCAATACATTTTTCATAATATGAATTTTAATTTTACTTATCTAATATTTATGTAGTAACAATAATACTTAAAACACTTCAAATTTGATTGCCAAATTATTAAATATAGTCTAATAATTATTTCATCTTTTGTTTTAATATTCAATATAATAGTTTGCTTCGTTTTGTTTAATCACGCATTAGGCATATAATGGAGATGAATAACACGTATCACTTTCCACAAAGCCTGTGGTTCTCGTATTAAACAGAAAGGAGTAGGTTTTATGCATATTATTATAATTATTTTACAAATCGTAGTTGGGATCTTTTTCCTCATGACAGGGGTCAAAATATTGTCTGGTACTATGAGCCAGGAGTTTGAACGACTTGGCTACCCAAAGATTTTTAATCAAATTACTGGTACTTTTGAATTTGTAGGTGGCCTAGCGCTACTAATTGGAATCTTTTTCGTTCCTAGTGCCCTTTTTGGTAGTATTTTATTAGGCTGTACTATGTTTGTAGCAGCATTATCTTTAATCTTTAACAAAGACTTTCCATTTACTAAAGCACTACCAGCGCTTATTCTTTTTCTACTCAATGTCGTAGTCTTTTGGTATTATATATGATTTTCTTAATCGCTGTCCTAGTTGCATAACAATGTTTTCACATTATTGAAAAGCTAGTAATATATTAAAAGCGCCAAGTACACAATAACTATACTTGACGCTTTTTTATTTATAAACATCAACTTAATAATCTAGCCAGATGATTTGGTGGGCGTGTTGTTGCGTCAGCTCTTCCGGCCAACTTATATTAAGCGAGGACCATTGTTGCCCTCCGTCTTCAGAATAGAAAATACCTTTGTTATTCGCTACATAAAAAACACCCATACTTTCAGACACTGCAGACACTAAAGTACCTTCTCGTTCCGGCAAACCAGCTGTTACTTCAGTCCATTGGTCACTATCATCTACATAATATAGAGTAGAAAAAGTATCCTCACCATAATGGTGCGCATTATAAGGTGAGTTAGACGTCGCAATTACAAAATTATAATCCTTTTCCGAATTTACCGCCAAGCCGAAACCATACTTATGTTCGATACCTACATTAAAATCTGACCATGTTGCACCATAATCTTCACTATAGACAAATGTACTGCGTCCACCTTCTAAAAAGGCATCTCCACATACACCGTATAATTGATTAGGATACTTAGGATGTACACGTAAAACATGAATATCTACGGGTGCTTCTGTATTATTAGGCGCAGACCAAGTTTTACCATAATCTGTTGAATAAACCATACCACCAGCTTCAATTGTGCCGTAAATATTTTGTGGTTCTTTGATGTTACTCGTTAACCACTTCACATGATGTGTATGTGGTCTAGGTGGGAAAAACCATTGTGCTTTGCTAGGAATATCATTAAAATCTGAAATTAATTCAAATGACTCACCTTGATCATAAGATGCAAATAAGGCACTCGGTTCTGTACCAACGAGCAAGATACTTTGACCGCCTGTTAAATTAAATGCTGCTAATGTAGTAATATGTGTCATATGAATATCATTTTCAGCAAATGCATCATGATGTTTAAAACGTGTACCTATCGGTTTCCAAGACGCACCTAAGTCTGAGCTCTTCCATAATCCTCTATCAAAAGTACCACAATATAAAATATTATGGTCCATTGGGTCTTGCGCAACTGCCAATGGATTAGCACCTTCAAAATTAGCTTCTATCCGATATTTTCCTTGCTCTTTCGACAATATAAGTAGCGTATTATCATATGTCACAGCAAATTGTTTCAAGTAATCCCTCCGTTAATAAATATTGACTAAAACTGCTATTAATCATTGTTATACCACCAAACAGAGAAACTATAACTTTATTATTCAAAATTAAAGCAAATATATTTAAAATAATATTATTTTCGTGACTGTGACTAACTATAATACTAGGCATTCTTTGAAATGACCCAAGGACATGAGATTAAGCTAACACTGTCCTTTAGTTTCTAATTTACAATCTAAAAACCACTTTATTTGAGATACTTAACTCCTTAAAAAAGACTGTGACAAAATTGATTCGTCACAGTCTCAGTTATATTGGCAGTGCTTGGGCCGACTCCTGCGGGAATAGTACTCGCCGAAGACCACAGGCTGGGGCAGTACCCGCGGAAAGCGTGCACAAAACTGCCTACAAAGTCGCAAACTTTGTCTGTAGCCTCTTTTTTTATTATCAGAAAACAGACCTTAAATATTAGTTCTCCTAAAAGTTTTTCTATAGATTGGCAGTGCTTGGGCCGACTCCTGCGGGAATAGCACTAGCCGAAGACCACAGGCTGAGGCAGTGCCCGCGGAAAGCGTGCACAAAACTGCCTACAAAATTAGGGGACAACAAACTTATTTAATTTCTTTGAAACCATCTGATTTAAGATCGTTGTTTAATTCATCCTGCTTATCTTTTGAACTCGTCATCGACATTTTATCAGTCATATCATCTTTTACCAATCTATTATCTTCTAACTGATAGTTATTATAACCTTGGTAAGTGTAAGAGACATCTGGGTCAGAATACTTTCCTGTTTTAGTAACCTTAACGGCCGTAATTAATGACACATACGTAGGTTCAACTTCAGATACTGGAGACACCTTTTCACTACTTTCGTCTTCTTCCTCACCAAATGAATATTCATCCGCTGTATCTGCTTGTATTTTATAATAATTACCTAAATTTTCAGTGTTGTATTTAGTATATTCATCACTTTCATACTCTTTATCAATTAATGTATTATTTTTATCGATTAACTCATTAATATTATCTAAATTACTAATATTTTTAAGCCCTTTAACTTTAATATTTTGAGTGGACTTACCAGAAAATGTGCTCGATCCACTCTCATTGATATCATCAATAAGGCTTTGTGGTATTTTAAGTTTTACTTCATCACCATTACTTAAATTTCCATTATTAGCTACTGTAAAATCATAGTTAGATATTGATAATTCTTGTAATGATTTAGGCAAATCTTTACTAATTAAATTCAGTGAACCTGCACCATTTACACCTGTAAATTTAGGTTTTAATGCTGTAAATAAATCTTTTGCTTCAATATTTTCTGGTTCTTTCAAACCATGTGCTTTAAAGCTTTTAGTAAATTCTTTTACTTTTAACTTATAGTCTTTCGAAATACCTTTGTCGATAGTCAATTTCACAGTAACTTTATCTTTATTTTTTAATTCTTCCCCATTATGTATGTCTAAGTTAACATGTTCCAAAATTTTCCCAGCTGTTCTCGCTTGTTGTTGCTCTTCATAATTAAAATCATCTTCATCTAAGTCATCAGTTTCGTTATTTTCAATCATATTTAATACTTCTTTATTTTTAAAACCTGCTTGTTTCAACGCTTTTACTTGAAGTTTGTTCATGATTTTTTCATAAGAATCATCTGTAATTTCGGCTGTCCCTGTCTTATTATAACCATTAAAACTAACTTTTACGTCATCCTCTACATCAATCTTATGATTTTTTACGAGTAATGTCGCTACAACAATTATTATAATTAGTGCTACTACACCACCAATCACAAACCATTTATACTTATTCATAAAAGACTTAAATCGCTCCATACTATGCACTCCATTTATATAATTTTTTATAAAACTAATGCTTGATCATAAAATTACTACCAAACATGTTTTAATTTATTTAATATATAGTTAAATTACCATATTTTATAAACAAATTATATATTTAATCGAAATATTTTTAAAATTTAAATTATTAATTTAATAACGTTAAGAGTTGCTACATAATAAACGATAAATAGCTATTATTCACTTTGTATGACAAGGATTTACTGATATTTTAAAATTATTATGATTTTTACTTGAGGTTCACGTAACGTCAAGCATTATAGTAGGCATTGTGGAGGTGAAACAAAATGGAATATACCATTAGTAATTTGGCAAATCTATCAGGAGTCAGTACGAGAACGCTACGTTATTATGATGAAATTGGCTTGTTAAAACCTCATGATATTAACGCTTCTGGTTATAGAATTTATACGCAAAACGAAGTGGATTTACTACAACAAATCATCTTTTACCGTGAATTAGATGTACCATTGAAAGAGATAAATACCATTATCAACCAACCTTCATTTGACCAAATGGTAGCTTTAGAAGAGCACTATGACAAACTGATGCACAAACGTAATCGTCTAGATACTATGTTATCAACGATTGAAAAAACAATTTCATCAAAAAAAGGAGTGATTACAATGACTGATCAAGAAAAATTCGAAGGTTTTAAAGCGCAAGCTATTTCACAAAATGAGCAATATTACGGAGAAGAAATCAGAAACAAATATGGTAATGAAGTGATCGACAACAGTAATGAAAAGTTTAAAAATATGTCTAAAGCGCAGTATGATGATTTTAAAAATTTAGAACAACGTATAGGCGATTTATTACAACAAGCCTACCAAACAGGTGATCCCTCGTCTGCGGTAGCACAAGAACTTGTAGCAACACACAAACAATGGTTACTATATACTTGGCCAAGCTATTCTACAGAAGCTCATATAGGGTTAGCAGAGCTCTATATTCATGACGCAGCTTTCACTGCTTACTATGAGCGATTTGTTACAGGTGGTGCGCAATTTCTCAGAGATGCTATTGTGACGAATCTATCAGTAAATTAAATTTTGTTATTAGCGGTAACTCTACCTACCGTCTAATACTATTGTTTTGTTTATTTATTTCTAAACTTTAATGCTACAAATTGTGGAATAATATTGACCCTGACTTAACGTTATAGTTTATAACAGAAGTAAGGAGGTGAACCAATGACACAATATTTAACAGGTGAATTAGCTAAACTATGTTCTATATCAACTCGGACTTTACAATATTATGATAAAAAAGACCTACTTAAACCAGCCTAT
Organism: Staphylococcus sp. GDY8P72P; assembly: GCF_016890655.1. Taxonomy (NCBI): domain Bacteria; kingdom Bacillati; phylum Bacillota; class Bacilli; order Caryophanales; family Staphylococcaceae; genus Staphylococcus; species Staphylococcus sp. GDY8P72P. The sequence continues at coordinate 8,460 of NZ_JAFEQJ010000029.1, forward strand.
ATCAAAGATAATAATTACAGAATTTATACTGATAACGAAGTTGAACGGTTAAAAACGATACTCACACTCAAAGATATGGGTTTAAGTTTAAAAGATATTAAAACACTATTAATTAATAATCATGATATGAAAGCTGTTCATTTGCTATTAGAGCAAAAAATCATACAGGATGAACAAAAAATAGCGGAAACTCAGAAAAAAATTAAACATATGAAACAAGTTAAAAGTATGATTACGGAGTCTTCTACTTCTCCATTACCTAAAATAAATGTCATTGAAACTATTTTGGCCAACAATAAAAATACCCAGAAGTTATACAAAAAATTATTTGTTACTGGTGCTATGGGTACATTATTTCAAGTTATCGGTTTATCGCTGAGCATTGTCATGAAAAGTTATCTACCATTAATCATAGCCTTACTTTTAGGTGTTATTTGTGCGATTCAACTAACTAACCGCTTCTATAACTCTATAATGTATATGTGTCCGCACTGTCACACAGAATTCAAACCAAGTATTTTACCATGGATATTGGCTAAACATACACCCAAGACACGCTATTTAAGTTGTACAAACTGTCATCAATCACATCATTGTGTTGAAATAGTTGTTACTACTCATTGACTTTGGTAAGGATATCTTGTATCTCAAATCTTTCCTTTATCTCTATTGTTTTTTATCTTATGCTATACTCAATTAATTACAAATAATAAAATAATCAAGATACATAATAATAGAGATAGAGGGTGAACTTATGGAACTTAGACACATGGAATACTTTGTAGAAGTTGTAAAACAAAAGAGTATGACGAAGGCCGCAACGGAACTATTTGTTACACAACCTACGATTAGTAACACCATAAAATTATTGGAAGCTGAGCTGGACGTTACGTTATTTAACAGATATAAAAATCAAATTTACTTAACTGATGCCGGTGAAGCTTTCTTCTTTCAATGCAAAGAAATGCTAAAAATGTATGATAATATTCCTAATGAATTACGCAATTTATTAGAATTAAAAACCGGACATTTAAAAATTGGAATTCCATCCATTATTAACATCCGCAGACTCATTCATCTGATTTCCCAATTTCATGAAACTTACCCGAATGTCACCTTTCAATTATTTGAAAGTGGTAGTAAAACGATTGAACATGATGTGTATTATGGAGATCTAGACATGGGTATTACAGTATTACCTACTAATAATAAAAATTTCAATACCTTCTCTTTTATTGAAGAAAAATTAAAATTAGTCGTTCATAAAGATCATCGGTTAGCTCAACATCAAACAGTGAATATTGATGAATTGGCAGATGAAGAGTTCATCTTATTTAATTCTGATTTCTTTTTAAATGACAAAATTAAAGAAACGTGTCGCAATTACAGCTTTAATCCTAATATTATTTTCGAGACGTCACAGTGGAGTTTTATAGAGGAAATGTTATTAACTAATATGGGTGTTTGTATACTACCCGAAGGCATCTTGCAATTATTAGATACGCATTTGCAAGCAATAGAAATCACTGATGCCACAATGAAATGGGAACTCGCTATCATTTGGCGCAAAGATATCATCGTAGACTCTTTAACTAAAGATTGGATTAAATATATCCAAGAAAACTACTTACTGAATCCTTAAAGTATAAAGGCATTCACAAAATTTATACCCTTATAAAAAAAGGATATTTTATATTTATGGACTCCCAAACTATAATTTAACTTGTAAAAATTATAGAAATGGGAGTTTTTTGATGGAGAATTATAAATATCCGAGTGATAGTAAAATTGTCAGTACAGATCAAGTGTTAATTAACGATTTAAACAATTACAACACATTGTTTGGTGGCGTATTAATGAAAAAAATTGATAACAATGCTACGTTATCAGCTAGAAGACATGCACGTGTGAAAGAATGTGTCACTGCTTCCACAGATTCAGTAGAGTTTTTACATCCTATTACACAATCTGATTCAGTTTGTGTAGAGTCTAGCGTAGTATACACTGGTGAAAAATCTATGGAAATTTTTTGTAAAGTCATTGCTGAAGATATGATTACTGCAGAACGAAAAATTGCAGCAATAGCTTTCCTTACTTTTGTTGCCTTGGATGAAAATAAACGCCCTATTAAAGTTCCAAAAATCAAACCTCAAACTGCAGAAGAACATTTGTTATTTAGCGATGGTGAAAATCGCGCAAATATTCGTAAGATGAAACGCCTACAAAGTAAATCGATGATTGCTTCACTTAATATTAAAAAACCATGGGAATTAGAGGAGTGTGTAAAATGATTAGTGAAATGGATGAACTTAAACAAGTAAAATCAAATTTAGAACAGTTGCACAATGAAGCGCCGCATATTTACGCAAAATTAGAATATATCGCTAGTTTAACAAGACAATTAAGTATTCATTATAAATATTTAGGATTACTTATGTTTTCCAACGATGCTGAACTTGTCCAAAATAATAGACCTACTTTAATTAGAGAATCTGTGTTAGCTTTATATGAACAAGAAGTCGAAAAAGTTAAAGCAGAACAAAATTTTATATTATTTAAAAATATGATGTTGAACTTACACAACGTGGACTACCCTCAAATGTTCTTAATTATTTTAGGTGCTGAACCAAACTTTGTCTTTCACAATAATATTATTAAATAACTACCGATTACATTGAATTAAAAGAGGCGTCAACTATGAAAATTTCTGAGTGTAGATACTTATGTATCACTAACAATGCATCATTTGAACAAGGAAAACTATACTGGCTCTTTCCCACAACAGTATCGACGTTCGATGACCATTTTTCTTATGTCTCAAATGAAGGCCAGTTACTAACTGAAGAATATAAAAATCATAATTTCATTAAAAATGATGTTTCACGTGAATCTTAAAAATAGCGCTAAAACTAAGGTTTTATACCTTTATTTTAGCGCTATCGCTTTATCTATTCATTGTTATATTTAGTTAATAACTTTTTGTAATAGTTGTTAAGTGCTTTATTTTCACTAACTTTGAACATTTGATTCGGGCTTAAGTTCGGATCTTTATCGGTATGGTCTTTAGGGGCAAAGCCTGATGATAATGTGATATCTTCAGCACCCGTAAACTGATATTCATAGACTTTACCATTATCTGCAAATAGATATTTTGTTATTGGTTTGTCGGTGTCTGCTACTGTGTTATAGCCTTCGATATTGGATAAGTTGTTAGCAGCTGGATCTTTGCCTGTTGTACCTTCGTTAGAAGTATACGTTACTGCTCCAGTCACAGTATGCACATCAAACGCTTTAGGCCCTGGTTCACCTCTATTACTCACTTGAATCTCACCGTCTTCAGTTCCTGCATACCAATCACCGTCTGACATGCTACCACTACCAAAATAACGGTTAGATACGGCTTTTCCGTTGTCCTTTTCATGTTCAGAGAGCCATGTTAATAGTTGTTTTTTTATTGCTTGTTTATCTTCATCACTAACGGAATCATTAGCTTTTTTATCTTGTTGCGTGGATTGTGAATGGGCAACTTTATCGGTTGATTGTTCAGTTGCTTGCTTGTCATTACTACAGCTCGCCAACAACATGCCAGTTAGTGTGATCAGTATGACACCTTTAATTGTCTGTTTCATTTTATATCACACCTCTTTTTCCAAAGAAACCAATCAGAGGCTGGGACATAGTTAATTTGTCCTAGCCTCATTTGGTTTAATTATTTATCGTCTTTTTGAATACCAAATTCATCTACTAATTCAATATTCCGTTGCTCACCTTTACTAATGTCACCACTCAATTGATATATTTTAACTTTTAATGTATTATCTTCTACTTCATAAACAGAGAAGTTTTGAGAAGATGAATCACGATTATTTGAGTGACTGTCATTAAAGGCTTCTGATTCTTGTGGCTGTTTACCTACTTTGAATAAACTATTATAGTGTTCTAAATCTTTTTCAGTTAACCAACTTAGTTCTGGTCTTACCTTTTTAATATGTTCTAGTGAACGATCATAAATACTGTCATATTCTTTCGTACCACCTGTATTTGGTAATACATAAACTGAGCCTTTCGGATTATCATAATAAGGCACGTTGTCTTCACCAACTACTTGTTTTGTATCTTCTTTTTTCGCGTTAACAAAGCTATTCTTAGTCGATGTATGTTCTAGCGGATGTGTACGTGATAAGACGTGGTCATGACCTTGTAACACTAAATCGATATCTAAGTCATCTATTTGTTTTGTTAATTCTGCTCTAATCTTTTTCACATCTTCATCTGATAATGCGTGATATGATTTAGAGTACATTGGTTTGTGTAAGTTTAACACTACCCAGTTTGCCCCATTCTCTCTTGCTTTTTTGATATCTTTCTTAATCCATTCCATTTGTTCCTTACCAATTGCTTTTTCATCTGGATTATCTTTTGATTTCTTGTTGTCATTTGTGTTGGCAACTACCATGTGCGCACCGTTATAATCAAATGAATAATAAGATCCTCCATTGATAGCATCATTTTCTTTCGGTACGTTTACATGCTCATTGAATTTAGTTAATAATTTTTCATCCTCTTCGCTTAATGCATATTCATCATGGTTACCTGCTGTAGCAACTACTGGCAATGACATAAACGATGGACGTGATTGTTTATATAAATCTTTCCATTCATCTTCAACTTCTGCTGTTTCTACAAAATCTCCTGTGTGCAGTGCAAAACTAGGCTCGCCAGCAGTCTTAATCGCATTTTTTAATGTGTCTGCTCCAAACATTGCTTCATTTCTTACATTTTCATTCCAAAAGGCATTTTGTGTATCTGTATATTGCACGAAGCTAAATGGATCACCTTTATCTCCTGCAGTTTTAAATTGTCCGATTTGACTTTGTTTACCCGACTCGCTACCTACTTTATAGTAGTATTTTGTATTCGGTTTTAAGTCCTTGGCTTGTGCTTTATATGTATATTCCGGTTCGCTTATTAAATCTGTTTTACCATGTTTATCGCCACTCAACCATTCCGGACCACTAGCATGCTTATCAGTATAATAGCCGTTAACCTTTTCTTTGCCGTCTTTATTTTTAATTGGTTCGCCTTCATCATTTTTGGCAATATCTTTGAAAATGATGTTACCATGTTTATCTCTTTCAAGATATTTAGAATTTACTTTTTTAGCTTTGGCATCAACTGTTTTAGCATCTTTAAAGTTTTTCGATTCTGATACCCATACTTTAGCATCTTCAAATTTATCTGATGTATACCAACTAAATCCCATTTCTGATTGTGGATTACCATTAATATTAGTAATAATACGGTTGGGTTTATTATGTTTTGGTATGTCCGCAACCTCAGGTTTACTATCTAATAATTTAATTTTATCATTGCTTTGTTGCTGCGATGTAGCATTTGGTTCTGTGTTTGCTGACGCATTTGCTGTTGATGTTTCAGGGCTAATAATAAGACTAAATAATAAAACAAAACTCGTTGCAGCACGTAATGCAGTCGATTGGTGCTTTTTCTGTATCATCTATATTCTCCTCCAAGAAATCGTATTAGGTCTCACATCACCATTCTAGCAACATTAAATTAATCCTATATTAAGTTGATATATTCTATGTAAATTATATTTTAATATTATATAAAACCTAAGATAACCAATGATAATTTATTGAAATTGCAACAGTAGTTAAAAATATGCATCCTGCTATGTTATGTAACAAACGAATTGGTACAACAGCTCAAAGGTCATGACTTGAATAGTTCAATGCATTTAACCACAAAACCATTAACATTATTTCCCAGAAAATAATCCGTTGTCTGCTTTGGCATTGTACATGAAAGGTTATTGGATAACGAACATAGTGAACCATATTGTCTGTAGTGCAATTCCAACATACAAGTATGATTTTATCGTTAACAAGTTCATTGATCAATTATACGAATCGACATTGTTTTTGAATAACTAAATACATGTTGTACCGATTTTGTAACGTGCTGACGCCCGGGGGAATCATATGAGTGAGAGACTATATGTTCGAACCATAACCCATGCAAGCATGCACGATCAAAATTCCAGTTCGCTTATCAATTGATTCAATATTATAACCACTATTTAACATATATCACAAAATTTTTTATATACGATTGGCAGTGATTTGGGGCGACTCCTGAGGAAAAAGCACTAGCCACAAACTACAGGCTAAGGCAGTGCCCGCGGAAAGCGTGTATAAAAACAGCCAAATATAAAATAAGAGGTTGGGACACGATCGATTCGTCCCAACCTCTTATTTTGAGCGAGGAGTGTTTATCTTCCATACTCTTTTAACCGTTACCTTTTATAAAGTTTAATTTTTATTTCGTAATAATCGTCATGATCTTTTGTTTTTTGTTCCACGTGGATTCCTGTTTGCTCGATGGCTTCAATACTTTTCCCAACTTCTTCACGTGCCTGTGTTAAATCTTTAGCAAATTGGAAAGTTTGAGCTTTGACTTTTTCTGGACCCATTTGCTGTTTCACACGTGCTTCTGTCTGTTTGACATTAAGTTGTTGCGCAATAACGATTTCAACCAATTCTTCTTGTTCAGCCTCTGATAAACTTAGCATAGCACGTGCATGACGTTCTGTAATTTTGCCTTCGCGTAAGCGTACAATGACTTGAGGCGCCAATTTTAATAAACGTAATTTATTAGCAACAAAGCTTTGACTTTTTCCTACACTTTTAGCAAGTTCACTTTGCGTAGTATCACCAATATCTAACAGTTTCTTATAGGCTTCCGCTTCTTCAATCACCGATAAGTTTTCACGTTGGATATTTTCGATAAGCGCTACTACTGCTGTTTCTTCATCATCCAATGCACGAATAATCACGTCTGCATGCGTTTGTTGTAGCGATTGGATTGCTCTAAAGCGACGCTCACCCGCAATAATTTCAAACATATCTTCTTCGATTGGACGTACTACGATGGGTTGTAGTAACCCGTGCTCTTCTATTGATTCTGCAAGTTCTTTTATCTTATTTGGCTCAAATACTTGTCTTGGTTGATAACGGTTAGGTACGATACGCTCCACGTGGATTGATTCTACGCTATTATTATAATCTTCTTCGATATAACCAATGATGTCGTCTTTATTCTTTAAACCAAATAATTTAGAAAAAGGTTTTTTCATGATTCATGCGCTCCCTCTAAATTAATTGTCTGTTTTTACTTTTCAAGTAACGGTGCTTTATTTGGTGTCCCTGGTTTTCTTGGATATTTTTTCGGTGTTAAGCTACGCTTTTCAATAATCATCATTTGGCGTTCGCCCGCTTCTTCTGGCAATTCATAAGAAATAAGCTGTGCTAATTTTCCACCAAATACACCGATGCCAAATTTAGCGTCTTCTAATTCTTCATCGCCTTTAGCCGATTTTAAAGCGATAAATCGGCCACCTTTTTTCACTAGCGGCAAACATAGTTCACTAAGGACTGATAAACGTGCAACTGCACGTGCTGTCACAATATCATATGACTCCCTGTAGTCTCCCTTGCCAAAGGTTTCCGCACGGTCGTGCACGAAGCTAACGTTTTCCAATTCTAATTTATCAGCTAATTGATTTAAAAACTGAATACGTTTGTTCAACGAATCAACAATTGTGACTTGTAATTCTGGATAGATAATTTTTAATGGAATACTTGGAAAACCTGCACCTGCACCGACATCACAAATACTATAATCTTGTTGAAAGTCTGCATAAAAACTTGGTGCTATGGAGTCATAGAAATGCTTTAAATACACATCATGTTCTTCAGTAATACTTGTTAAATTCATTTTGTCATTCCAAGACACTAGCATATCATAATACGTTTGAAATTGTTGTTGTTGCTTAGCTGTTAAGGTAATGCCATGTTCACTTAGCTGCTCAGTTAACCATGTCACACTCATATTATTGCTCCACCTTTTGGATTTTCCCTTGCTCTAAATATACTAATAAGATTGAAATATCTGCTGGATTAACACCAGAAATACGTGAAGCTTGTGCAATATTTAAAGGTTTAACTTCAATTAATTTTTCACGTGCTTCTGTAGCAAGACTGTCTACCTTAGTATAATCTAGGTTTTCAGGTATTTTCTTTTCTTCCATACGTTTTACTTTTTCAACTTGTTGTAATGATTTATTGATATAGCCTTCATACTTCGTTTGAATTTCTACTTGTTCTGATACGTCTGCAGGTAATTTGTGGCTTTCTTCTAGAATGTCTAAAATAATATCATATGTCATTTCAGGACGACGTAATAATTCTATTGCGAGAATACCATCTTTAAGAATAGAACCACCGTGTGCTTCGATAATGTCTTGCACACGTTGATGTGGTTTAATACGAATATTAGCTAAACGCTCTTGTTCTGCTTTAATTAAATCACGTTTTTCATTAAATCGTGCATAGCGTTCTTCTGACACCATACCTAATTCATGACCTAAATCTGTAAGACGTAAGTCCGCGTTATCGTGACGTAACAACAAACGATATTCAGCACGTGATGTTAATAGACGGTAAGGTTCATTAGTACCTTTAGTTACAAGGTCATCAATTAATACACCGATGTAGGCATCTGAACGGCTTAAAATTGTTTCCTCTTTACCTAAGACACGTCCTGCAGCGTTAATACCAGCCATAATACCTTGACCAGCCGCTTCTTCATAACCTGAAGTACCGTTGATTTGACCTGCAGTATATAGGTTTTTAATTTTTTTAGTTTCTAATGTCGGCCATAACTGTGTTGGCACAATCGCATCATATTCAATCGCATAACCCGCACGCATCATATCTGCTTTTTCTAAACCAGGAATTGTTTCTAACATTTGACGTTGTACGTGTTCTGGTAAGCTTGTAGATAAGCCTTGCACGTAAACTTCATTGGTATTGCGTCCTTCTGGTTCTAAGAATAATTGATGGCGTGGTTTATCGTTAAAACGTACGAATTTATCTTCAATAGATGGACAATATCTTGGACCTGTACCTTTAATCATACCTGAGTACATCGCTGATAAATGTAAGTTGTCATCGATAACTTTATGCGTGGATTCATTAGTATATGTTAACCAACATGGAAGTTGATCTAAAATATATTCTGTAGTTTCAAAACTGAACGCTCTGCCAACGTCATCACCGGGTTGGATTTCTGTTTTGTCATAATCTATAGTTTTAGCGTTAACACGTGGTGGTGTTCCTGTTTTGAATCTCACAACGTCAAAGCCAAGACCTCTTAAATTATCTGCAAGTGTGACAGATGGTAATTGATGGTTTGGACCACTTGAATATTTCATGTTTCCTAAAATGATTTCGCCACGTAAAAATGTACCTGTCGTAACAATAACTGCTTCTGCATAATATTCCGATTGAATATTCGTACGTACACCCTTAATTACGTCGTCTTCGATAATTAATTCATCGACCATGCCTTGCATAACGTCTAAGTTATCTTCTTCTTCTAAAACACGTTTCATTTCTTGTTGATACAATACTTTATCTGCTTGTGCTCTTAACGCTCTTACTGCAGGTCCTTTACCTGTATTTAACATACGCATTTGAATGTGTGTTTTATCGATTGCTTTAGCCATTTGACCACCTAAAGCATCTATTTCACGAACTACAATCCCTTTCGCAGGACCACCTACAGATGGATTACAAGGCATAAATGCAATATTATCCAAGTTAATTGTTAGCATTAACGTTTTAGCACCACGTCTTGCAGAAGCTAAACCAGCTTCAATTCCAGCATGTCCGGCTCCGATTACAATGACATCATATTTTTGAGCCATAATTATTTCCTCCTTTTATTTTCCTAAACAGAACTGACTAAATAGTTGATCTATAAGTTCATCACTAGCGGATTCTCCGATAATTTCACCTAAAATTTCCCATGTGCGTGTTAAATCAATCTGTACCATATCCATTGGCACACCAGACTCTGCTGCATCTATTGCATCTTGAATGGCATTTCTAGCCTGCTTTAACAGTGAGATATGTCGTGAGTTAGATACATACGTCATATCTTGGTTTTGTACGTCGCCACCAAAGAATAAATCTCTAATTTGGATTTCCAACTGATCAATACCTTCTTGTTTTAACATTGATGTTTGAATCAGTGGCATATCACCAATCATAGCTTGAACTTCGCTTAAATCTAAATGTTGTTCCAAGTCCATCTTATTCACGATGACAACCGCATCTTCATTTTTAATGACTTCATAAAGCTTTCTATCTTCTTCAGTTAAAGCTTCGTTATAGTTTAAGACGAATAATACTAAATCCGCTTCGCTCAATGCTTTACGAGAACGTTCAACACCAATACGCTCCACGATGTCTTCGGTATCTCTAATACCTGCAGTATCCACTAGACGTAATGGGACGCCTCTTACATTGACGTACTCTTCTAAAGTATCACGTGTCGTACCCGCAACTTCCGTGACAATAGCTTTATTATCTTGAATTAAATTATTTAACATCGATGACTTACCAACATTTGGTTTACCTACTATTACTGTGGATAGACCTTCACGCATAATTTTACCTTGTGTCCCTGTATCCAGTAATTTATTAATTTCAGCCTTAATGTCTGTTGACTGTTTTAATAAAAATTCAGTCGTAGCATCTTCTACATCATCATATTCCGGGTAATCAATATTTACTTCTACTTGTGCAAGGATTTCGAGAATGGATTGACGCTGTCGTTTAATCATATCACTTAAGCGACCTTCTATTTGATTCATCGCAACTTTCGAAGCACGATCAGTTTTAGAACGAATAAAGTCCATTACTGCTTCTGCTTGAGATAAATCAATACGCCCATTTAAAAATGCACGCTTCGTGAATTCACCAGGCTCTGCCATGCGTGCACCATGTGTCATCGTTAATTCTAAGACACGGTTAATGGTTAAAATACCGCCATGACAGTTGATTTCAATAATATCTTCACGTGTAAATGTCTTAGGTGCACGTAATACAGATACCATAACTTCTTCTACTACTTCATTTGTTTCTGGATCAATGATATGACCATAATTAATTGTATGTGATTGGACTTCAGCTAATGGACGCTTACCTTTATATAATTTATCCGCAATGTCTACAGCTTGTGCACCTGATAAGCGCACAATACCAATCGCACCTTCCCCCATTGGGGTTGATATACTAGTAATCGTGTCTAATTCCATCATCCATCTCGCCTCCTTGTAACTAAAATTATCATTATAATATTGTAAAGACTTTGAGCTGAAAAAGCTAACATCTTGTATTACATTTTCCACCGTTCAGTCTAACGTTTGTCTGAGGTAAGGATAACGTGTGTCTAAATATTACCTTCCCCTACCCTATCGAATACGCTTATTGAATACTTTCGCAATTTTTAAGACGTGTTCCAAACTTGCTTGAATTTGCAGTGCTGACATATCTTTGGCAGGTTGCCTCGCGATAACAATAATTTCTGTTGCTATAATATCGTCTTTATGTACTTTAAACGTTTCTCTAACGCCACGCTTAATTCGATTTCTAACGACGGCATTACCAATTTTCTTAGATACGCTTATCCCTAATCTAAAATGCGTTAATGTTTTATTCGGTTTGGTATAAACAACAAACTGTCTGTTTGCCACTGATTTACCTTTTTTATAAACAAATTGAAAATCTTTATTTTTTTTAATGCGGTACTGTTTCTCCACGTCATATCACTCGCCTATCTGTTATCCATTTCCTCATCCAGACGTATTTCTTCTATATAATGGTTAATTTTAATGTGTATTGCTATCAGCTTCAAATCATTAAGATTGTTTAACATTACAATTAACTTTACGTCTCCAAAAAGTGATTTAAAACCAAAAAAAAGACCACTGATGAGTCAGTGATCTTATGCAGATAAAACTTTACGGCCTTTACGACGACGACGCGCTAGAACTTTGCGGCCATTGCTAGTGCTCATGCGTTTTCTGAAACCATGAACTTTACTATGTTTACGTTTATTTGGTTGATAAGTACGTTTTACCATGCAAAAACACCTCCATCTTTATTCAGTTATCTAAACGATTATATAGATAAATTTTAGTATACGTTTCTGCTAATAAGTCTTGATTTAACTCAATTATTTTCTAGTCATAATTCAAGCAACTACTAAAATATAACAAATTCTAATTTATAAAGCAAGCACCAATTTACTCATATAGTGAAGAAATATGAAATTTATTTGACTTTCTTATTATGTAATTGGCGCCAAATCCGAACAATATGCCTCCGATTTTACTAGCAATTCAAAAGACGAACATCATTATACATTTTCCATACAATTCATATAAATTATTTCCCAACTCCCCAAAATGCCTTTTTTCTGTTATAATTAAAAACTTCGCAACTTATCCACTTATACACAGTTTATTTGTTCAAAATTGTGGATAATATTATCTATATTCACAACCCATTCGCAGATTTACAAACATATTCACAGTCATTTGACATCTTAACCTGTTAAAACGTATAATTATGTGGATAAGTCAGCTAATTATTGATACATAAAGGGTTGCATTTAGTAGATTTACCGAAAAATGCTGTGTATAACAATGAAATTAATCTAAGTTATCCACTGATTGTTATTAACTTGTGGATAATTATTAACACCCTGTGATTATAGTTATTCACATGTGTTATTTTTGTGTATAAGTCAAAAATTTTAGTGAAAGATGGAGTAGTTAATATGTCAGAACAAGAAATCTGGGAAAAAGTACTTACGCTAGCTCAAGAAGAAATTAGTGAAGTAAGTTATAAAACTTTTCTAAAAGATACCAAACTTTATTCATTACGAAACAATGAAGCCATAGTAATTACCGATAATCCGTTTGTTGCCGATTGGTTGAAAACGCATTATGCTCAAATTATCGAATCCTTATTATATAAAGCTATTGGCCATGAAATTACACCTGTATTTTACTCAGAGGATCAACTTGAAAATCTCCAAACGCAGAGTGAACCAGAACCAACAAAGGCACTTGATGAATCAAGTACGAATGTAGCTGAAGTGAATGGAGAACAATTCAATACGCATAATACATTTGATACTTTCGTAATTGGGCCGGGCAATAGATTCCCTCATGCAGCAAGCCTTGCCGTAGCTGAAGCACCAGCCCAAGCTTATAATCCACTATTTATTTATGGTGGTGTAGGATTAGGAAAAACGCATCTTATGCATGCTATTGGTCATTACGTTTTAGCCAATAAACCCGACGCCAAAGTCATTTATACTTCTAGTGAAAAATTCACGAATGAATTTATTAAATCAATTCGTGATAATAAAGGGGAACAATTCCGAGAGAAATACCGCAGCATCGATATTTTATTGATTGATGATATACAATTCATTCAAAATAAAGAACAAACACAAGAAGAGTTTTTCCATACGTTCAATGAATTACATCAAGCTAATAAGCAAATTGTTATTTCAAGTGATCGTCCACCGAAGGAAATCGCTAAGTTAGAAGACCGTTTACGTTCACGCTTCGAATGGGGCTTAATCGTTGATATTACGCCTCCTGACTATGAAACACGAATGGCAATTTTGCAAAAGAAAATTGAAGAAGAAAATTTAGATATTCCAATCGAAGCTTTAACTTATATTGCGAATCAAATTCAATCAAACATTCGTGAATTAGAAGGCGCACTTACGCGTGTGCTTGCATTTTCAAAACTACAAGGGCAGCCTATTACTACTGAACTGACGGCTGCAGCTTTAAAAGATATTATACAAGCACCAAAATCGAAAAAAATTACAATCCAAGATATTCAAAAAGTTGTAGGCGAATATTATAGTGTGCGTATCGAGGACTTTAGTGCGAAGAAACGTACTAAATCTATCGCATATCCACGTCAAATCGCTATGTATTTATCCAGAGAATTAACGGATTTTTCATTACCAAAAATCGGTGAAGAATTCGGTGGCCGTGATCATACAACTGTCATTCACGCTCATGAAAAAATTAGTACTGATATAAAAAATGATCCAACATTTAAACAAGAAGTAGAAAACTTAGAAAAAGAAATTCGTAATCCTTAAAAAAACTGTGTTATAACAGATTGAAAGTAGTAAATTTGAGGAATAGTACAATGTGGAAAAAATAGTTAATTGTGGATAATGTGTAAAAGTAATACACACAGTGCACAAGTTATCCACACCATTAAAAACTTGGCAACAGTAGCATTTTCCGTGTTATCCACTAATTCACAGGCCCTACTACTATTACTACGGTTTTAAAACATATATAATTTATATATAAACGACTGGAAGGAGTTTAAATTACAGATGGAATTCACAATTAGAAGAGATTATTTTATAAATCAATTAAATGACACTTTAAAAGCCATCTCCCCAAGAACAACATTACCTATACTTACAGGTATAAAAATTGATGCTAAAGACAACGAAGTGATACTAACAGGTTCTGACTCAGAAATATCTATCGAAATCACTATTCCAAAACAAGTAGATGGTGAAGATATAGTTACAATAACTGAAACTGGTTCAGTTGTACTCCCTGGTCGTTTCTTTGTTGATATTATTAAAAAGCTTCCAGGTAAAGAAGTAAAATTATCTACAAATGATCAATTCCAAACTCTTATTACATCAGGTCATTCTGAATTTAATTTAAGTGGTTTAGATTCAGATCAATATCCATTATTACCAGAAGTATCACGTGATGATGCAATACAATTATCAGTCAAAGTGTTGAAAAATATTATCGCACAAACAAACTTTGCAGTGTCCACCTCAGAAACACGCCCAGTACTTACTGGTGTGAACTGGCTTATACAAGAAAATGAATTAATATGCACAGCAACTGACTCACACCGCTTGGCTGTAAGAAAAGTTGGTTTAGAAGATGACTGTGAAAACAAAAATGTCATCATTCCTGGTAAAGCGTTAGCGGAATTAAATAAGATCATGAGTGACAGCGATGAAGATATTGATATTTTCTTTGCGTCTAACCAAGTGTTATTTAAAGTCGGCAATGTCAACTTTATTTCACGTCTATTAGAAGGGCATTATCCAGACACATCACGTTTGTTCCCTGAAAACTACGAAATAAAATTAGGCATTAACAACGGTGATTTTTATCATGCTATTGATCGTGCGTCATTATTAGCACGTGAAGGTGGTAATAACGTTATTAAACTAAGTACGGGTAATGAATTAGTAGAATTATCATCAACATCACCAGAAATTGGTACGGTGAAAGAAGAAGTAGAAGCAAGTGATGTTGAAGGTGGCAACTTGAAAATATCATTCAACTCAAAATATATGATGGACGCATTAAAAGCCATTGATAATGATGAAGTAGAAGTCGAATTCTTTGGAACAATGAAACCATTTATTTTAAAACCAAAAGACGATGATTCTGTAACGCAATTAATTTTGCCAATCAGAACATACTAAGAATCTATAGCACTGATTTGCACTTCGAAGTTGCGCTTTGAAGTGCTTTTTTTTGCGTCTCAAAGCTGCCTAACTTGTGGATAACATTGTGCTCTTAGTTAATGGCTAACACACTAAAGTTACAACTGTGATAGCCATATGCATTTTAAAGCTACTCATAAGCTTTATATAAGGAATTAGGAATAAAGTTGGGTTTTCCTCTAGAATTAGATACAATAAGCAAATAGAGTATTTAAAATGCAATACAGGCTATAATTAATATTGTAGTCACCTTTGAAATAGCATGATACATAACTATTGGGATAATCATGTTACTAACAAAGTACATAATTCTACAAAACAAGGTGCTTATTTTTAGTTGTTATAAACCGTATTAAGTAGCAGTCACAGCGTTTGTATTGTGGTGAAAATCGCAATTAAATAAGCTATGAAAAAAATTCACTATAAGTAAACGTTTTCACCCTTGTTTTACATGAAATTTTCCGTGAAAAAAGGTATAATAAATAGATGACCTATATAGAAATGGAGTGATTGGTTTGGTTGAAGAAGTAGTTGTAGATGGCGACATCACATTAGGACAATTTCTAAAGACGGAAGGTATTATCGAATCTGGCGGGCAAGCGAAATGGTTCTTAAATGAGTTTGAAGTATTGTTAAACAATACGCGTGAAACACGCCGTGGTAAAAAGTTAAGCCATCGTGACACAATTGAGATACCAGAAATACCTGAAGTGGGTTCATTTGTGATTTTGCATCAAGGTGAAGAATGAAACTCAAGACACTCCAATTAGAAAACTATCGTAACTATGAGGCAATTGCCTTAGATTGTCATCCTGACGTCAATATCCTAATTGGGGAAAATGCACAAGGGAAGACTAATCTTCTCGAATCTATTTATACATTAGCATTAGCGAAAAGCCATCGCACATCAAACGACAGAGAATTGATTCGTTTTGACCGTGAGTATGCTAAAATAGAGGGAGAATTAAGTTACAGATATGGTGAAATGCCACTCACAATGTATGTCACTAAAAAGGGTAAGCAAGTCAAAATCAATCACTTAGAACAAAGTCGGCTAACGCAATACGTTGGTCATTTAAATGTGGTGTTATTTGCACCTGAAGATTTAAATATAGTGAAAGGCTCACCTCAAATCAGACGACGCTTTATTGACATGGAACTTGGACAAATATCGGCAGTGTATTTAAATGATTTAGCACAGTATCAACGTATCTTAAAACAAAAGAATAATTATTTAAAGCAATTGCAATATGGTCAAAAGACAGATGCCACAATGTTAGAAGTGTTAAACCAACAATTCGCTGAATATGCGCTTAAAGTTACGATACGGCGTCAACATTTTATCAAAGAATTGGAAACTTTAGCACAACCCATTCATGCAGGTATCACTGAAGACCGTGAAGCTTTATCGTTGCGCTATGTTCCCAGTATTAAGCTCTCAGATATTGAGCAGGATGAAGCGGTCCTACTTGAGGAAGTCTTAACAACGTTAAATGACAATATGGAACGTGAGAAAGATCGAGGTGTTTGTTTATTCGGTCCACATAGAGATGATTTAGGTTTCGATGTTAATGACATGGATGCACAAACTTATGGTTCACAGGGCCAACAACGAACGACGGCATTATCGATTAAGCTTGCCGAAATAGAATTAATGAATATCGAAGTAGGGGAGTATCCCATTTTACTTCTGGATGATGTCTTGAGTGAATTAGATGATTCACGACAGACGCATTTATTAAGTACGATTCAACATAAAGTACAGACGTTTGTGACAACAACGTCCGTAGACGGTATCGATCATGAAATAATGACGAATGCCAAGCTCTATCGTATTAATCAAGGCAAAATTATTAAGTAACAGAAAGTGAAGGTGGACGCATTGTCAGACGTGAACAACACGGAAAATTATGGTGCTGAACAGATTCAGGTTTTAGAAGGTCTAGAAGCGGTTCGAAAAAGACCAGGTATGTATATCGGCTCAACTTCAGAAAAAGGTCTACACCACCTTGTGTGGGAAATTGTTGATAACAGTATCGACGAAGCACTCGCAGGTTATGCAGATGAGATCCAAGTAGTAATTGAAAAAGATAATTGGATAAAAGTAACAGATAATGGTCGTGGAATTCCTGTTGATATTCAAGAAAAAATGGGACGTCCTGCCGTTGAAGTTATTTTAACTGTACTACATGCCGGCGGTAAATTCGGCGGTGGTGGTTATAAAGTATCAGGTGGTCTACATGGTGTAGGTTCGTCTGTAGTTAATGCTTTATCCGAAGATTTAGAAGTCTATGTATACTTAGATAATAAAATACACCACCAAGCATACAAACGCGGAATACCTCAGTTTGATTTGAAAGTCATTGGCGAAACAGACGGTGACACAACAGGTACAGCAATTCGCTTTAAAGCAGACTCTACAATCTTTACTGAAACAACAACATACAATTACGAGACTTTAGAGCAACGTATCAGAGAGTTGGCATTCTTAAATAAAGGTATCTCCATCACATTAAGAGATGAGCGTGAAACATTAGAAGATGGCTCTTTCAGAGAAGACAATTACTTCTATGAAGGCGGTATTAAATCTTATGTCGAAATGCTAAATGAAAATAAAGAACCGTTACATGAAGAACCGATTTATGTACATGAATCTAAAGATGAAATCGAAGTGGAAATTGCATTGCAATACAATAGTGGCTTTGCAACTAACTTATTAACATATGCGAATAATATTCACACATATGAAGGCGGCACGCATGAAGATGGTTTCAAACGTGCGTTGTCACGTGTGTTAAACAGTTACGGAATAAAGAGTAAAATTATTAAAGAAGACAAAGACCGACTATCAGGTGAAGATACACGTGAAGGTTTGACTGCCGTCGTATCTATCAAGCATGGAGATCCTCAGTTCGAAGGACAAACGAAAACAAAATTAGGAAACTCCGAAGTACGTCAAGTAGTGGATAAGTTGTTCGCCGAATTATTTGAACGTTTCTTATATGAGAATCCAAATGTGGCTCGTGTCATTGTCGAAAAAGGAATTATGGCATCACGCGCGCGTATTGCTGCGAAAAAAGCACGTGAAGTGACACGCCGTAAATCGGCATTAGAAGTATCAAGTTTACCAGGTAAACTGGCAGATTGTTCAAGTAAGGATCCTGAAAAGAGTGAAATCTTCATCGTAGAGGGTGACTCTGCCGGAGGGTCTACAAAATCTGGCCGTGATTCTGAAACACAAGCAATTTTACCGCTACGTGGTAAGATTTTAAACGTGGAAAAAGCACGTTTAGACAGAATTTTAAATAACAATGAAATCCGTTCTATGGTCACAGCATTTGGTACCGGAATTGGTGGCGAATTTGATTTAAGCAAAGCACGCTATCACAAGATTATTATTATGACCGATGCCGATGTAGACGGTGCGCATATTAGAACCTTGTTATTGACGTTCTTCTATCGCTTTATGAGACCGTTAATTGAAGCGGGTTATGTGTATATTGCACAACCACCATTATTCAAACTGACACAAGGCAAGCAAAAATATTATGTCTTTAATGAGCGAGAGTTAGACAAACTTAAAGCAGAGTTAGAACCGACACCAAAATGGTCTATTGCACGTTATAAAGGACTTGGTGAAATGAATGCGGATCAATTGTGGGAAACTACGATGAATCCAGAAAATCGTTCAATGTTACAAGTAACATTAGAAGACGCGATTAGTGCAGACCAAACATTCGAAATGTTAATGGGAGACGTTGTGGAAAACCGTAGACAGTTTATTGAAGACAACGCAGTGTATGCGACCTTAGATTTCTAATTACAATGAACTGAATTTTGAAGGAGGATATCTTGATGGCTGAAGTACCTGAATCAAGAATTAATGAACGAAATATAACAAATGAGATGCGAGAATCATTTCTAGATTATGCGATGAGTGTAATTGTTTCACGTGCCTTACCAGATGTTAGAGATGGTTTAAAACCTGTACATCGACGTATCTTATATGGCTTAAATGAGCAAGGTATGACACCGGATAAGTCATATAAAAAATCTGCACGTATTGTTGGGGATGTTATGGGTAAATATCACCCACACGGTGACTTATCTATTTACGAAGCAATGGTAAGAATGGCACAGGATTTCAGCTATCGATATCCATTAGTCGACGGTCAGGGTAACTTTGGTTCCATGGACGGCGATGGAGCTGCAGCGATGCGTTATACAGAGGCGCGTATGTCTAAAATTACGTTAGAGTTATTACGAGATATCAATAAAGATACGATTGATTTTATAGATAACTATGATGGTAATGAAAGAGAACCGGCAGTCTTACCTGCAAGATTCCCTAACTTACTAGTGAACGGTGCGTCTGGTATTGCAGTAGGTATGGCTACTAATATTCCACCACACAATCTTACAGAAGTGATTAACGGTGTATTAAAAGTAAGTCATAACCCAGATGCCACAATTGCGGAATTAATGGAAGATATTCAAGGACCAGATTTCCCAACAGGAGCATTAATTATGGGAAAAAGTGGCATACGTCGTGCTTATGAAACAGGTCGTGGTTCCATTCAAATGCGTGCACGTGCTGAAATAGAAGAACGAGGTGGTGGCCGTCAACGTATCGTGGTCACAGAAGTACCTTACCAAGTGAATAAAGCACGTATGATTGAAAAAATTGCGGAATTAGCACGTGATAAAAAAATTGACGGCATTACTGATTTACGTGATGAAACAAGTTTACGTACAGGTGTTAGAGTTGTTATTGATATCCGCAAAGATGCAAACGCAAGTGTTATTTTAAATAACTTATATAAACAAACACCGCTACAAACATCATTTGGTGTGAATATGATTGCCTTAGTTAATGGTCGTCCAAGACTGATTAATTTAAAAGAAGCATTAGTTGAATATTTAGAACATCAAAAAGTGGTCGTACGTCGTCGTACGGAATATAACTTGAAGAAAGCACAAGATCGTGCGCATATTCTTGAAGGTTTACGTATAGCACTAGATCATATTGATGAGATTATTACAACTATCCGTGAATCTGAAACAGATAAAGTCGCGATGGCAAGCTTGCAAGAACGCTTTGAATTAAGTGAACGTCAAGCACAAGCGATTTTGGATATGCGTTTAAGACGTTTAACTGGTTTAGAACGTGATAAAATTGAAGATGAGTACAATGAGCTTGTTGCTTATATTAAAGAATTACAAGAAATCTTAGCAGATGAAGAAAAGCTCTTACAAATAGTGCGTGATGAATTAATTGATATTCGTGAGCGCTTTGGTGATGATCGTTTAACGGAAATTCAGTTAGGTGGCTTCGATAATATTGAAGACGAAGATTTAATTCCAGAAGAACAAATTGTCATTACGTTAAGTCACAATAACTACATTAAACGTTTGCCAGTATCTACATATCGCGCGCAACACCGTGGTGGTCGTGGTGTCCAAGGTATGAATACACTTGAAGAAGACTTTGTCAGTCAATTGGTAACATTAAGTACACATGATAACGTTCTATTCTTTACGAATAAAGGCCGTGTCTACAAGCTTAAAGGTTATGAGGTACCGGAACTATCACGTCAGTCTAAAGGTATTCCAGTTGTCAATGCGATTGAACTAGACAATGACGAAAACATTAGTACGATGATTGCAGTGAAAGACTTAGAAAGTGAAGATGATTTCTTAGTCTTTGCAACGAAAAAAGGTATCGTCAAACGTTCAGCTTTAAGTAACTTCTCACACATTAATAAAAACGGTAAAATTGCCATTGGTTTTAAAAATGACGATGAACTGATTGCGGTCCGTTTAACTGATGGGGAGCAAGATATCTTAATCGGTACAGCACATGCATCATTAATCCGTTTCCATGAAACATCTCTACGCCCATTAGGACGAACAGCATCAGGTGTGAAAGGTATTACCTTACGTGAAGGCGATCAAGTTGTTGGCTTAGACGTTGCTGATGATGCCAGTGATGATGAGGTGCTCGTTGTGACTGAAAATGGTTACGGTAAACGTACACCAGTGAATGAATACCGTTTATCTAATCGTGGTGGTAAAGGTATTAAGACAGCTACTGTAACAGAGAAAAATGGTAACATTGTGTGTATCACGACAGTGACAGGTCAAGAGGACTTAATGGTTGTGACAAATTCTGGTGTGATTATCCGTATTGATGTGCAAGATATTTCACAAAATGGTCGTGCGGCACAAGGTGTACGATTAATTAAATTATCAGACGAACAATTCGTTTCTACAGTAGCAAAAGTCGACGAAGAAGAAAATTCTGAAGCAGAAACAACAGAATCAGAAACAACATCAGCAACAGAAACTGTTGATGATACAGAACAAGTTATTGCTGATGATGCACCAGGTAATGCGATTCACACTGAAACAGACAGCGCTGAGGTTCCAGAAGAAGCATCAGATGATGAACCAAAAGCATTACGACAAGACTTTATGGATCGTGTTAATGAAGATATCGACAACACAGATAATGATGATTCAGAATCTTAATCGTTAACTTAATTGATTAATATAGCAAACAGACTACACAGTAACGTGTAGTCTGTTTTTTTGTTCTATTATAGTGAGACGGGTTACCCTCTTAAGAATCGTTAATATTACAGTTTATAAAGATTGTGTAAATGTCCGTACACAGAATTTATTTCATGTTAAAATAGAAGCGAATTTCGATATCGAAAAACGATATTAAGAAAGGAGTGTTCCAATGGAATCCAAATTAGAACGCCGTATGTTTCTTGGATTTATTTATATTCATATTTTACATCATGCGTATGAACACCCAATATATGGTAGCTGGATGATAGAAGAATTAAGAACGCATGGTTATTCAATGAGTGCTGGGACGTTGTATCCAATGTTACATAATATAGAAGCAGAAGGTTTATTGCACAGTGAGAAAATAGTTGTCGAAGGTAAACAGCGAAAGCAATATACTATTACAGATTATGGACGTACTATGTTAAGAAAAAGTCAGCAAAAATTGCAAGAATTAACTCGAGAAGTGTGGTAAGGAGGAAAGCATATGAAATTTTTAGAGATATTGTTAGTATCACTACGATTGGGCTTAACATCATTCGGTGGCCCAACTGCACATTTAGGTTATTTTTATGATGAATACGTTAAGCGGAGGCAATGGTTGACAGAAAGCCAGTACACCAATTTAGTGGCACTATGTCAATTCCTACCCGGACCGGCAAGTAGTCAAGTTGGCTTTGGTATCGGGGTGGCTAAAGGAGGTCTATTAGGAGGCGTCATTTCATTTCTTGGCTTCACTTTACCCTCTGTCATTGTCTTGATGCTGTGTGCGCTATTTTTATTGTCATACAGTGATAATTTAACATGGACGCATGGTTTGAAATTAGTAGCTGTTGCCGTTGTGTTAAATGCTATTTTAGGTATGGCTACAAAGCTAGTACCAGACGTCAAAACGAAGTTACTTGCCTTGTTTACATTAATTATAAGTGTCTTAATAAGTCATTCACTGTCGCAATTAGCTGCATTGATTATTGTTGCTATAGCAGGTCTAGTATTATTTAGAACTCACCATAATGCTCAAAAAATGGTGAAAATCTTTAATATACCGAAGAAAGTTGGCGCTAGCGCACTGATTATGTTTTTTATATTATTAATTTGTTTGCCTATTGCGAACTATGCGTCGACTTCTCAATGGATAGCGATGATTGATGCTTTTTACCGTTCAGGAGCATTAGTATTTGGTGGAGGTCATGTCGTTTTACCATTATTAGAGCAATCCTTTGTGGCGACTGAAATGATTAGTACGACTGATTTCTTAACAGGCTACGCGTTAGCACAAGCAGTGCCTGGACCATTGTTTACTTTTGCATCTTATATAGGAACAGTGATGTCTGGTGTTACAGGAGGTATTGTTGCAACGATAGCAATCTTTCTACCTGCATTTTTATTATTAGTAGGTGTCTTACCTTTTTGGGAACATGTTCAGTCTAATCGTTATGCACAAGCTATGTTAAAAGCGGTTAGTGCAGGAGTTGTAGGTATTTTAATTGCAGCACTGTATGATCCCATCATAACTTCTACAATTAAGTCTCATCTAGATTTTGTAATTGCAGCAATTCTATTTGTATTATTAGCATATTGCAAAGTGCCGTCATGGTGTATTGTACTTTTAGGAATAATTGCTGGTGTTATTTTATATTAACAACGAGAAACCCCCTGCTTAGCATCTATGTAAGAAGTTAAGCAAGGGGGTAATTTTATTGTTCTAATGTTTTCATAGCGTAAGGTATTTCACTAATTAATTTAGATGGTGGTACTACATACATTGATTCTGATAATGATTCACCTATATAGCTATGTGTATAAGTCGCACTCGTTACTGCATGTTTCATATTATCGAATTGACCTACAAAACTCGTTATCATACCAGCTAAAGTATCACCCATACCACCCGTTGCCATTGCTGGCGTGCCGATAGGTAGTTTATACTCATTATCTTTAAAATAGATTTCTGTGCCATGCATTTTTAAGACAATCGTACCATTAAGACGGTCTGCCGCTTCACGGTTACGTTCATAAGTTTGTTCATCAATAGGGATACCACTTAATCGTTCCCACTCTTTTTGATGTGGTGTAAAGACGACATTACACGTTGGTAAGTCTGGTTTCAATTTACTGAAAATCGTAATAGCATCACCATCCACGATTAATTTTTGATGTGGCTGAATATTTTGCAGTAAAAAAGTAATAGCATTATTACCTTTAAAATCACAACCTAGACCAGGTCCGATGAGAATACAATCTGTTGCTTCAATCATCTTAGTTAACATTTTTGTATCATTAATATCAATCACCATTGCTTCAGGGCAACGTGAATGTAATGCTGCATGATTATTTGGATGTGTTGCGACAGTAATAAGGCCACTGCCACTATAAACACAAGCACGTGCAGCTAAAATAATTGCTCCACCTAAATTGGCATTGCCACCAATTAGAAGAATTTTCCCATAATCGCCTTTATGTGTGTCATCTTCTCGTTTAGGTATGTTTACAGATGCTAATGTTTCCACTGTGAAACCTCCTTTTCTCACTTTATATTTACGCTATATCAATCACACAATATTAAGTGTTTATAAGTGTGTTTGTTAGTAAGAATTTTTTAAATACAATAGAAAATAATATACCTGCAAAGCAGTTAAGTCAACAGTAAAAATTAGACATTTTTAGTTAAATTTATGGCATGTCAATATTTTGTACTTTATCCTATTAAATTAGTAATTTAATACCATATTACGAGTATTGCAAAAGCTATTGTCCTCCTATAAATGTAAGCGTATACTCTGTGTGAGTATCGATGTATTTTGAGAGGAGATGGGAACATGACATTAGCATTAACCGGTGAACGATTAACGATTGCCGATATTAAACATTTCTTAAATAATAAGGACACAGTAGTAATTACAGAAGAGGCACTAGAACGTGTAAAACAGAGCCGTGCTATTGTAGAAGGTATTATTAACAACAAAAAAACAATATACGGTATTACGACTGGCTTTGGCTTATTTAGTGATGTACGTATAGATGAAGGTGAATACGAGCAATTACAAACGAATTTAATTCGTTCTCATGCCTGTGGCGTGGGTCAACCATTTTCAGAAGAAGTCTCATTAGTAATGATGATATTACGTTTAAATACTTTATTAAAAGGACACTCTGGTGCGACCGTCGCATTAGTAGAACAACTAGTATTTTATATTAATCAACGTATTATCCCAGTAATCCCACAACAAGGATCATTAGGCGCATCAGGTGATTTAGCACCGTTGTCACATTTAGCACTGGCTTTAATTGGTGAAGGCTCTGTGTATTATCAAGGGGAAGAAGTAGATAGTAGACATGTGTTACAACAATTAGATCGCCAGCCATTACAATTACAAGCTAAAGAAGGCCTTGCATTGATTAATGGTACCCAAGCAATGACGGCACAAGGTGTGATTAATTATATTGAAGCGGCAAGTTTAGGTTATCAGGCAGAGTGGATTGCAGCGCTCACACATCAAGCATTAAATGGCATTACAGATGCATATAATGCGCATGTACATAAAGTACGTAATTTTGATGAACAAACAGCAGTAGCTGAACGTATGTTAGATTGGTTGGAAGGTTCTGAGTTAACGACACGACAAGGAGAAATCCGGGTCCAAGATGCTTATACATTACGCTGTATTCCACAAATACATGGTGCAAGCTTCCAAGTATTCCAATATGTGAAAGAGCAGTTAGAACGTGAAATGAATGCTGCCAATGACAATCCATTAATTTTTGATGAAGATGATGAAACTTTAGTCATTTCTGGTGGTAATTTCCACGGACAGCCCGTAGCCTTTGCGTTAGACTTCTTAAAGTTGGGTGTTAGTGAGCTTGGAAATGTAGCCGAACGTCGACTAGAACGCTTAGTAAATCCGCAACTAAATAATGGCTTACCTGCTTTTTTAAGTCCACAACCGGGTTTACAAAGTGGCGCTATGATTATGCAATATGCTGCGGCAAGCTTAGTGTCAGAAAATAAAACATTGGCACACCCAGCAAGTGTTGATTCAATTCCATCATCAGCTAACCAAGAAGACCATGTCTCTATGGGAACTATTGCTTCGCGTCATGGTTATCAAATGATTGAAAACTCTCGCCGAGTGATTGCAATTGAATGTATTATTGCATTACAAGCAGTAGAACATAAAGATGTGGATAAATTATCGCCGAAAACGAAAGCTAAATACGATGAACTCCGTCAAATTATACCGTCTATTACGGAAGATCGTCAGTTCCACAAAGATATAGAAGCGGTCGCACAATATTTACGTGATGTCTCATACCAACAATAAAATACGCGCGACAATCGTTTCGCGCTTGAAAAGATTTAAGTAATTTGCTATATTAAATTTAACTTAATATAGTATTGTTTGTAGGCTAAGTAATATTGATGACGAGATTTCAGAGAGCTTGTGGTTGCTGTGAACAAGTAATCCGTCTTAGTACGAATCTACCTACGAGAGTGAACAATCGGTTTAACCGTTATTTTAGTGAGAGTGCAGTCTAATTAGACTGTTAAATAGGGTGGCAACGCGTAGACCACGTCCCTTGTTCAGGGATGTGGTCTTTTTTGCGTCCATTCAAATATAAATGGGAAGGATAGATGAGTGATGTTAGATATTAAATTATTCCGTACAGAGCCTGACTTAGTAAAAGCTAAAGTTGCTAAACGAGGCATGGATGCACAAGTTGTAGACGATGTATTAGCATTAGATGAACAACGCCGCCAACTGATTGGCGAAGCTGAACAAATGAAAGCTGAGCGTAATAAAGTAAGTGGAGAGATTGCACAGAAAAAACGTAATAAAGAAAATGCTGATGATGTCATTGCTGAAATGCGTGACTTAGGAGATAAAATTAAAGCAAGTGATGAGCAATTAACTAAAGTAGATAAATCATTAACTGATACTTTATCTCGTATTCCTAATCTTATTCATGACGATGTGCCAGAAGGTGCATCAGATGAAGACAATGTGGAATTAAAACGTTGGGGCACACCAAGAACGTTTGACTTCGAAGCAAAAGCACATTGGGACTTAGTAGAAGAATTAAAAATGGTCGATTTCGAACGTGCTGCTAAAGTGTCTGGTGCCCGCTTTGTCTTTTTAACAGGTGAAGGTGCACAATTAGAACGTGCGTTAATGAATTACATGGTAACAAAACATACAACTCAACATGGCTATACAGAAATGATGGTGCCTCAACTGGTGAATGCTGATTCTATGTATGGTACAGGTCAGTTACCGAAGTTCGAAGAAGATTTATTCAAAGTAGAGCAAGAAGGCTTATATACAATTCCAACAGCAGAAGTCCCATTAACGAACTATTACCGTAATGAAGTCATTGCACCGGATGTGTTACCTGCAAAATTCACTGCGCAATCAGCATGTTATCGTAGTGAAGCAGGTTCAGCTGGACGTGATACACGTGGTTTAATTCGTCTCCATCAGTTTGATAAAGTTGAAATGGTGAGATTTGAAAAACCAGAAGATTCTTGGAATGCTTTAGAAGAAATGACAAATCACGCAGAAGCCATTTTAGAAGAATTAGAATTACCATATCGTCGTGTCATTTTATGTACAGGTGATATTGGCTTTGGTTCAAGTAAAACGTATGATATCGAAGTATGGTTACCAAGCTATGATGACTATAAAGAAATTAGTTCATGTTCAAATATCACAGATTTCCAAGCACGACGTTCTAATATTCGTTTTAAACGTGATAAAACAGCAAAACCAGAATTAGCACATACACTAAATGGTAGTGGATTAGCAGTAGGACGTACGTTTGCTGCGATCGTAGAAAACTATCAAAATGCTGATGGTTCAGTGACTATTCCAGAAGCACTTGTACCATTTATGGGTGGCAAAACAGTAATCGGTCCAGTAACGCAATAAGCACAACGATATAAAGTGAAAGCGCGCCAATCAGCATGATGGCGTGCTTTTTTGTGTGGACAGAAGAGGGTAGGGGAGTCTATAAGAATGTCTAAAATAATAGAGGGTTAGTCAAAATTATAAAGCAAGCTAAGATGTTAAATGAATACTAAATAAAAAATATTTAAAGACAAATTTATATAAATTTGTCAAAAGTAAATAACATTACACAATCAAAAAATATGTTTTATAATTATTTATGACATGCTTTAGTAGGGTAGGGGGAGTAAAAATAAATAAATAGCATTCCTCGACGACAAAGAGTAAAGGTCCGAGAAATGAAGGTTTTTAGTATTCGGGTAGTCTAACCTCAAACAAACCTAAGTCTAACCTTATTGATGTTCCATTATTTCTATATTAGACTGTTACTATTATTTTACGCTTTAGGAGGGATGAAATGACTGAACATGTGACGTTTAAGCAAGGTGTGAAAGAATGTATTCCTACATTATTAGGCTACGCGGGTGTAGGCTTATCATTTGGTATTGTAGCTGTGGCATCTGGTTTTAGTTTGCTCGAAATAATCTTGTTATGTTTATTAATATATGCAGGTGCAGCACAATTTATTATTTGTAGTTTGGTTATCGCTGGTACACCAATTTCTGCGATCGTACTTACTACATTTATCGTCAATTCTAGAATGTTTTTATTAAGTATGACATTGGCGCCAAGTTATAAAAATTATGGCTTGTGGAATCGTATAGGCTTATCAACGTTAGTTACAGATGAAACATTTGGTGTAGCTATCACACCACATTTAAAAGGCGAGAAAATCAATGATCGTTGGTTGCATGGACTGAACATTACAGCGTATTTATTTTGGACGCTTGCGAGTGTGGTAGGTGCGGTCTTTGGTAAATACATACAAAATCCCGATGTTTTTGGACTCGACTTTGCGATTGTTGGCATGTTTATTTTCTTAGCAGTATCACAATTTGAGACGGTTCAACGTTCTTATATTTCAATTTACTTAATATTGATTGTTAGTGTTCTTGTCATGATGTTGCTATTCAGTCTAATCATGCCGACTTATGTAGCAATTATTTTATCTTCCGTAATTGCAGCGTGTTTAGGGGTGGTGATGACTCGATGACTACTTCAGTACATATGTTAATTATTATTGTGATTTGTGGTTTAGTAACATGGTTAACACGTATTATTCCATTTATTGTAATTTCGAAGATTCAACTTTCAGAGCAAGTCGTTAAGTGGTTGTCATTTATTCCGATTACTTTATTCACCGCATTAATTATCGATGGTGTGATTGAACAACAGAGTGGGAGTTTTGGTTATAGTTTGAATATTCCTTTTTTAGTAACGATAATTCCCACTGTGCTCGTAGCATTAGTAACACGTAGTTTAACTATAACCATCTTGGCAGGTATTTTTGTCATGGCGATGATTCGTTTATTATTTTGATGTTTAGCATTGAAGTAGTAAACGTTATTCGTTAGAATGAAAGTAATTAGAAAATTTAGATTTTTGAGATACTTATACGCAATATTTGTCTAAAGACATAGCGATATACTAAATAAAATTAAATCTTATTCTGAGAAGCTAAGGGACTTGGCCCGATGACGCTTCAGCAACCGACTTGTTAAGCACGGTGCTAAAACCAACGAGTGTTATTCGAATGATAAGTAATTAAGAACTTCTTACTTATATCGGGTAAGAGGTTTTTTAATTTTTGGTAGGAGGAAAACAATGACAAATTATACAGTTAATACATTAGAATTAGGCCCCTTTACAACAGAATCGGGAGAAACGATTAATAATTTAAAATTAAGATATGAACACGTAGGGTATAAAGGTCAACCACTCGTAGTAGTTTGTCATGCATTGACAGGCAATCATCTTACTTATGGGACAGAAGACGATCCGGGCTGGTGGCGTGAAATTATCGATGGTGGTTATATGCCAGTCAATGATTATCAGTTTTTAACATTCAATGTTATTGGGAGTCCATTTGGTTCTAGTTCAGCATTAATAGATGAAGATTTTCCTAAATCAGTAAGTTTAAGAGACATTGTGCGTGCAATTGAAGTAGGTATTGAAGCACTAGGGTATAACCGGATAGATATATTAATCGGTGGTTCACTTGGTGGGATGCAGACTATGGAGTTATTGTACAATCGAAAGTTTGAAGTCAATAAAGCTGTTATTTTAGCGGCTACTGACAAAACGTCGTCATATAGTAGAGCTTTTAATGAAATATCACGCCAAGCGATACATCTTGGTGGTACGGATGGTCTCAGCATTGCACGACAGTTAGGATTTTTAACGTATCGCTCGTCTAAAAGTTATGATAAACGCTTTACACCAGATCAAGTCGTTGCATATCAACGACATCAAGGAAACAAATTCAAAAAAAACTTTGATTTAGACTGTTACTTAACACTGCTGGATGTCTTAGATAGTCATGATATTGACCGTGGTCGAGATGATGTTACCGAGGTGCTAAGTTCATTAGAAACAAAAGTATTAACAATGGGCTTTACTGATGATTTACTGTATCCAGATGATTTAGTACGTGCAGTAGGGGAGCGTTTCAAATATCATCGTCATTTCTTTGTGCCTGATAATGTAGGACATGATGGCTTCTTATTAAATTTCAATGATTGGGCGCCAAACTTGTATCATTTCTTAAAAGTATCGCAATTTAAACGTAAATAACACTGATGCCTTAATTTTAGTGTGTAAGCTGCTAAAATTAAGGCATTTTGATGTGTACAGTGAGTTTGAGTAAACTATGTGTATAAAAGTGTCTTTGTGATAGATGAAAATCTACAAAAAGTAGTGACGTGTCGCGTTTCTAGTAGAATTTAAGAAATACAGTTATAATATATTTCCTATAATTGTATAAAACTTTTAAAGAGGTTAGAATAGTAATACAGTCAAAAAAGTATAGGAGTGGCGAATTTGTTTTCAAAAATAAAACCTAAAGCAACTATATTGAGTATTTTAGCATTAATTATAGTAGCTTTAGTCTTGCATATATTACCGCCGCTTGGTCTTGTTTTATGTCTTTTTGCGACGATACCAGGCATCGTGTTATGGCAGAAATCCAAAGAATCTTTTGGTCTAGCGGCTGTGATAACAGTAATCCTAACGACATTGTTAGGAAATGTTTTTGTATTAAGCGTAATGGTCTTAATACTTGTGTTAAGTTTTATCATCGGTCAGCTATTAACCGAACGTACGTCTAAAGAACGTATCTTATATATTACGACAACGTTTGTCAGTATCATAACGTTAGTCGCATTTATGTTATTACAAGCATTTAATAAAATTCCTAGTGCAGCATCATTAACGAAACCACTAAAAGATCAAATGCATACTGTAATTACAAGTAGTGGTGTCGAAGGCGATTATAAACAAATGTTAGAAGAAAGCTTTCGTCAAATGGCAGTTCAACTACCAAGTTACGTTATTGTAACGGCATTTGTATTGATCTTGATTAACTTGCTGATTACATTTCCAATTTTACGTAAATTTAAAGTAGCGACACCAATTTTCAAACCACTATTTGCATGGCAAATGAGAAAGTCATTACTATTCATGTATGTAATTGTACTTATTTGTGTTATGTTTGCTGTCCAACCGGGTACATTTCAAAGTATCGTATTAAATTTTGAAATTGTGTTATCATTATGTATGTATATTCAGGGGCTAAGTGTGATTCATTTCTTCGGCAAAGCCAAGTCAATGCCGCCTATATTAACAGTGTTATTAATGGTTATAGGGACAATATTAACACCATTAACACATATTGTAGTTTTAATCGGTTTTATAGATTTAGCATTTAATTTAAAAGGTATCATTAAAAAATGATTTGAGGTGGAAAAATGAACCGTCAATCCACTAAGAAAGCGTTAGTTTTACCATTTATTATTATGGCGCTCACGGCAATTGCACTTGTAGTAGTATGGTTTATTTTCAGCCAACTCATTGCAGGTATTGCCGGGGCAATATTAATTGTGATTATTATTCTCACAGCATTAATGGTGAGGCAAGCGTTGCACAAGATGGACAATTATGTAGACGAACTAAGTGGACACATATCAGCTGGTAGCAATACTGCTATTAAACACTTACCTATTGGTATGATTGTAATAGATGAAAATGAAAACATAGAGTGGATGAACCAGTTTATGTTAGAGCGTTCAGCTAGAAACGTAATTTCTGATCCGATTAATGAAGTATATCCTAATATTTTAAAGCAACTAGAAAAAACCAAAGAAATTGAAATCCAAGATAATGAATATTACTATCGTGTAAGATATTCAGAAGATGAACACGTAGTGTATTTCTTTGACATAACAGAAGAAGTACATACGAATGAACTGTATCAAGAATCAAAGCCGATTATTGCGACTTTATTCTTAGACAATTATGATGAAATCACACAAAATATGAACGATACGCAACGATCTGAAATTAACTCTATGGTGACACGCGTTATCAGTCGTTGGGCATCAGAATATGATATTTATTTTAAACGCTATAGCACAGATCAATTTGTGGCATATTTAAACCACCGAATCTTAAATGATATTGAAGAAACGAACTTCGATATACTCAGTCAATTACGTGAAAAGAGTGTAGGTTATCGTGCGCAATTAACATTAAGTATCGGTGTCGGTGAAGGTTCGGAAAACTTAATTGACTTAGGTGAATTATCACAGTCAGGTCTCGATTTAGCCTTAGGCCGTGGAGGTGACCAAGTCGCTATTAAAAATATGAACGGTAACGTACGTTTCTATGGCGGTAAGACTGACCCAATGGAAAAACGTACGCGTGTAAGAGCACGTGTTATTTCACATGCCTTAAAAGATATCTTAATGGAAGGCGACAAAGTAATTATTATGGGTCATACACGACCTGATTTAGACGCTATTGGCGCTGCTATAGGGGTATCACGTTTTGCGATGATGAATAACTTAGATGCCTACATCGTGTTAAATGATTCAGATATTGATCCAACGCTACGACGTGTTATGGATGCTATTGATGAAAAACCAGAATTAAAAAATCGCTTTATCAATTCGGATGACGCTTGGGACATGATGACTTCAAAAACAACAGTAGTCGTTGTTGATACGCATAAACCAGAAATGGTCATTGATGAAAATATTTTAAACAAAGCAAACCGTAAAGTAGTCATTGACCATCATCGACGTGGAGAAAGCTTTATTTCAAGTCCACTATTAGTATATATGGAACCATATGCTAGTTCGACAGCAGAGTTAGTCACAGAGCTGCTAGAGTATCAACCGACGGAACAACGGTTAACACGTTTAGAATCGACGGTCATGTTTGCAGGTATTATCGTCGATACACGTAACTTCACATTACGTACGGGTTCACGTACGTTTGATGCTGCAAGTTATTTACGCGCACACGGTGCAGACACTATCTTAACGCAACATTTCTTAAAAGATGATATTGATACGTACATTAATCGAACAGAATTAATTCGTACGGTCGAATTACAAGATAACGGTGTAGCTATAGCACACGGTCCAGACGATAAAACTTATCATCCGGTGACAGTTGCACAAGCAGCCGACGAGCTGTTAAGTTTAGATGGTGTAGAGGCATCTTATGTCGTAGCACGTAGAGAAGAAAACTTAATTGGCATGTCTGCCCGCTCTCTAGGTGCAGTCAATGTGCAATTAACAATGGAAGCATTAGGCGGCGGTGGCCATTTAACTAATGCGGCGACACAACTGAAAGATGTTTCCGTAGAAGAAGCCATTGCACAATTACAACAAGCAATAACAGAACAAATGAGTAGGAGTGAAGACGCATGAAAGTAATATTCACACAAGACGTTAAAGGTAAAGGTAAAAAAGGCGAAGTTAAAGATGTACCAGTAGGTTATGCAAATAATTACCTTATTAAAAATAAATTAGCTGTCGAAGCAACAGCTGGAAATTTAAAACAATTAGAACAACAAAATAAAGCTGCTGAAGCGGAAAGACAACAAGAAATTGACGATGCTAAACAACTAAAAGCGCAATTAGCAGACATCGAAGTTGAAATTTCTGCAAAAACGGGTGAAGGCGGTAAAATGTTTGGCTCAGTTAGTAGTAAACAAATCGCTGAAGCTTTAAAAGCGCAACACGACATTAAATTAGATAAACGTAAAATGGATTTACCAAATGGTATCCATGCTTTAGGTTATACAAATGTACCAGTGAAATTAGACAAAGAAGTAGAAGGTACAATTCGTGTGCACACGGTTGAACAATAATTTTGGATTGAGATATGAGGTGTAATTGGAAAAATGGATGGAATGTATGAACAAAATCAAATGCCACATAGTAACGAGGCTGAACAATCTGTCTTAGGTGCCATTATCATCGATCCAGAATTGATTAATACTACTCAGGAAGTGTTGCTTCCTGAGTCCTTTTATAGAGGGGCGCATCAACATATCTTCAGAGCAATGATGAACTTAAATGAAGATAATAAAGATATCGATGTAGTCACTATTATGGATCAGCTGTCGCAAGAAGGCCGATTGAGTGAAGCAGGTGGTCCGCAGTATTTAGCAGAATTAACAAACAACGTTCCGACCACACGTAACGTTCAATACTATACTGAAATTGTCTTTAAGCACGCCACAAAGCGTAAATTAATCCAAGCAGCTGATAGTATTGCGAACGATGGTTATAACGATGAATTAGAACTTGATACGATTCTAAATGATGCTGAACGACGCATTTTAGAGTTATCATCATCACGTGAAAGTGATGGCTTCAAAGATATTCGAGATGTCTTAGGAGACGTGTACGAGAATGCAGAGTTACTAGACCAAAATAGCGGTCAAACACCTGGTATACCAACAGGCTATCGTGATTTAGACCAAATGACTGCAGGTTTTAACCGTAATGATTTAATTATTTTAGCGGCACGTCCATCGGTAGGTAAGACTGCCTTCGCTTTAA
Organism: Staphylococcus sp. GDY8P72P; assembly: GCF_016890655.1. Taxonomy (NCBI): domain Bacteria; kingdom Bacillati; phylum Bacillota; class Bacilli; order Caryophanales; family Staphylococcaceae; genus Staphylococcus; species Staphylococcus sp. GDY8P72P. Next base: position 43,417 of record NZ_JAFEQJ010000029.1, read on the forward strand.
ATATCGCACAAAAAGTCGCGACGCATGAAGACATTTATTCGGTAGGCATTTTCTCACTCGAGATGGGTGCTGACCAATTGGCTACACGTATGATTTGTAGTTCGGGAAATGTTGATTCAAACCGTTTACGTACGGGTACGATGACTGAAGAAGACTGGAATCGTTTTACGATTGCTGTCGGTAAGTTATCACGTATGAAAATCTTTATAGATGATACGCCAGGTATTCGTATTACTGATATAAGATCTAAATGCCGTCGACTGAAACAAGAGCATGGTTTGGATATGATAGTGATAGACTATTTACAGTTAATTCAAGGTAGTGGCTCTCGCTTTTCAGATAATCGTCAACAAGAAGTCTCTGAAATTTCACGTACACTGAAAGCAATTGCCAGAGAATTAGAGTGTCCGGTCATCGCGTTAAGTCAGTTATCACGTGGTGTGGAACAACGACAAGATAAGCGACCAATGATGAGTGATATTCGTGAATCAGGGTCTATCGAGCAAGATGCGGATATCGTCGCTTTCTTATATCGTGATGATTATTATAATCGTGGCGAAGATGATGAAGACGACGATGATACAAACTTTGAGCCACAAACAAATGACGATAATGGTGAAATAGAAATTATTATTGCCAAACAGCGTAACGGCCCAACAGGTACCGTTAAATTGCACTTTATGAAGCAATATAATAAATTTACTGACATTGATTATGCGCATGCCGAAATGGGATAAGAAAAAAATATAAAATTATTTTTACCGTACATTAAACTGATACATGTATTTAATGTACGGTTTTTATTTATTATTTTCACAATATTTTTAATGGAAGTATGTGTTGTATTTTTGATTATAACACTTTTAAAACATTGATATGACAATCATTAACACTAAATTATCAGAAAATAAAAATACAGTGATAGCATTGTGTTTTCGTCAAATCAATGTTCGATTTTTGTTTGCAATATAGCTCATCTCTTGGTAGAATACGTAATGGTTAATTGAGAAAAACTTGGAGGTGCTCATATGTCATCAATCGTAGTAGTTGGGACACAATGGGGAGACGAAGGTAAAGGTAAAATTACAGATTTCTTAGCAGAAGAAGCAGACGTTATTGCACGTTTTTCAGGTGGTAATAACGCAGGTCATACAATTAAATTCGATGGAGAGACTTATAAATTACACTTAGTACCATCTGGTATTTTTTATAAAGACAAACTCGCTGTTATTGGTAACGGTGTAGTTGTAGATCCAGTCGCATTATTGAAAGAATTAGATGGACTAAATGAAAGAGGTATCTCTACAGATAATTTACGTATTTCAAACCGTGCGCAAGTTATTTTACCTTATCATTTAAAACAAGATGAATATGAAGAAGAGCGCCGTGGAGACAATAAAATAGGCACAACGAAAAAAGGTATCGGTCCTGCATATGTGGATAAAGCTCAACGTATTGGTATTCGTGTTGCTGATTTATTAGACAAAGCAACGTTTGAAACAAGATTAAAAGAAAACCTTGAACATAAAGCAGCGTATTTCAAAGGCATGTTCGATAAAGAATGTCCTACATTTGAAGAAATTTTCGATGCTTATTATGAAGCTGGACAACGCTTAGCACCATTCGTTACAGATACAGCTAAAGTATTAGATGATGCATTTGTTGCAGAAGAAAAAGTATTATTCGAAGGTGCACAAGGTGTAATGTTAGACATTGACCATGGTACATATCCATTTGTTACATCAAGTAATCCAGTTGCTGGGAACGTAACTGTAGGTGGCGGTGTAGGTCCAACATTCGTTTCTAAAGTCATTGGTGTATGTAAAGCTTATACATCACGTGTAGGTGACGGTCCATTCCCAACGGAATTATTTGACGAAGATGGTCATCATATCCGTGAAGTTGGTCGTGAATACGGTACAACAACAGGACGTCCACGTCGTGTCGGTTGGTTTGACTCAGTAGTATTACGTCATTCTCGTCGTGCAAGTGGTATTACTGACCTTTCTATTAACTCAATCGACGTCTTAACAGGTTTAGACACAGTGAAAATTTGTACAGCATATGAGCTAGATGGTAAAGAAATTACTGAGTACCCAGCAAACTTAAGTGACTTACAAAGATGCCAACCTATCTTTGAAGAATTGCCAGGTTGGACAGAAGATGTCACAAAATGTCGTACATTAGATGAATTACCAGATAACGCACGTAGATACTTAGAACGTATTTCTGAATTATGTAATGTTAACATTTCAATCTTCTCAGTAGGTCCAGATCGTAATCAAACAAACTTAATTGTACCTTTATGGTAATAATATAGTTAGTCCTTATCGACAACAGTTTTCTGTCTGTCGATAAGGACTTTTTTGTGCTATAAATGAGGGTGATTGTGCGGGTTGTCTATCCGAGAGGCTTACAGCTAACATATTACAGTGGGTTTTATACAGTAACGGTAAAAAAGAAGCTAGGATGCGCACTTAGTGTTAGCACAATAATGTTGCTATGTGTAGCAGGTAATAACTATTAAGTGATGGCGTGCAGACGTTAGTCGTTGCTTGTTCGCAAGCATAGTAGTGAATAGAACGTTCATGCAGATTATAAGATAATGCGTTCTCTATGTTGCGTATCGCTCGACAGAGAAAATCATTATATTGAAGGTTATTTGTTAAGCGAGTTAACGGTTTTTTTAGCTACTAACAGCGGTTAATCAAACGAATTCACACTTTATACAATTAATAAGGAAAATTATACTAAAAAAATTTAAAAAATAGCTTGTCTTCATTACGAAGAGTTGCTATAATTATTTTTGTGCTTAAGAGAGGCTCCTTGGTCAAGCGGTTAAGACACCGCCCTTTCACGGCGGTAACACGGGTTCGAGTCCCGTAGGAGTCACCATTTTTTAGGTCTCGTAGTGTAGCGGTTAACACGCCTGCCTGTCACGCAGGAGATCGCGGGTTCGATTCCCGTCGAGACCGTATTGCCCATCCAATAGGATGGGCATTTTTTTGTGCGTTTAACTAGAAAATAGCTTATGATGAGGAGTAAGAGGAGGCAAAGTTATGAGTGGTAACCAACAACTACATGAGTTAGATTTTATTGATTTACTCAGCGAACGTCATGCGCAATTGAGACAGCTAACTGAAACAGCAGCTAATGTGGATCAGGAAAGCAAAATATCATCTTCAGAGTGGTATATCATCTCTATTATTGGTGCCGAAACATATACCTTGTCTGAATTAACAGCACTCGTGAAATTGACGCGCCAAGCGATACACAAAACGATTAAACAACTAGAACAAAAAGAGCTTGTAGTACTAAAAGCAGTCACAGGTAATAAAAAAGAAAAATGTGTAAACCTTACAACTTTAGGTCATGATTTATGGCAACGCAATCAGACTTATCAACAAGAATTAGAACAACATATTAAAACAACGATAGGCGTAGCTCAATTTGAGCAATTAAAAGCATTACTTCAAACAGATTGGGATTTACCTACTATAGCTAAAAAATGACTGAGTTAAACACTTAATTGAGTCTTAGATATATTAATCGTCGGTGTATTGTCTTATGCTGACTGACCATTATTAGAGCGAGTACAGGAAAGCGACAATATTAAATGCTTTCACACGCGCTCTTATTTTTTATATTATTGTCAACCTAGTTGACAATTTTATATATATTTTGGTAAAGTAACAAAGTTAGTATTATGGAGGTGTGCTAGACGGCATGATGTCTCAGGCTATGAGTCGGAGTGTTTTAGTTCGACTACATAGTTTAGACGAAGTAATACGGAAATAACATAAAGAAAAAGGGAGATTATGTCACAATGGCAACACAAGTAGAAGTACAAAGACCAAAGCTATTTGCATTTGTCTTAATGATTGGTGGATTTATGGGCTTATTTAGTGAAACAGCTCTAAATATGGCTTTAACAGATATTATGGCAGACTTTCAAATCGAAGCAGCATTGGCACAATGGTTAACGACAGGTTATTTACTAACGATGGCTTGTATGGTACCCATTTCAGCATATTTAACGAAATGGTTTAGTACTAGAACACTCGTTTTTGCAGGCTTAATATTATCGTTAGTAGGAGTTATTAGTGGTGCTTTAGCACCTAATTTTGGAGTGCTATTAGCCGGACGTGTGATTCAAGCATTAGGTACGGGGCTATTATTACCTATTATGATTACAGTATTAATGTTAATTTTTCCGCTAGAAAAGCGAGGCGCTGTGATGGGAATAATGGGACTCGTAATTACAGCAGGACCCGCCGTAGGTCCAACTTTAGCAGGTATTATTATTTCAGCTTCAAGCTGGCATTTTATCTTTTGGATTAGTGCACTGTTATACATCGTAGTGCTATGTATTGCACTGACTACAGTAGAAAATGTGGCAGAGTTAACTCGACCACGTATTGATATTATCTCAATCTTACTATCGACACTTAGCTTTGCGTGCTTAATATTTGCCTTAAGTTCAATGGGCACAGCATCATTAACACAATGGATTGTCTGGGTGCCATTAGTTGTTGGTATTATTAGTTTGATCGTATTCACACTACGTCAGTTTAGCTTAAATGAGCCAATGCTCAATTTACGCGTGTTTAAATACCCAATGTTTACGTTGGGAGCGTTACTAGTATTTTTAGTTATCTTATGTATTTTGTCTACAGGTATTTTATTACCATTATATTTAAAAGGAGCATTATTATTTAGTTCAGTTATAGCAGGACTTATATTGCTACCGGGTAATGCTGTGAATTTATTATTGTCACCTGTAGTTGGTTCATTATTTGATCGTTATGGTGCACGCTATTTCTGTATATTTGGATTTGCGACTATGTTTATCGCTACATTAATCTTTACGTTAACGATTTCGACAACGACACCAGTGTGGATCATTATTTGTGCCTTTATGCTACTCTTTGTCGGTATTTCAATGGTAATGATGCCAGCACAAACAAATGCCTTAAATCAGCTACCACAAGCATTGTATGCAGATGGTTCAGCAACGATTACTACATTAATTCAAGTCGGGGCTCAGCAGGAACAGCTATCGCGATTGCTATTTATACGAATCATATGCAACAAGTTACTGCAGCAAAAGCACAACTAGCCCCAGAAGCAATTGTCTCTAGTGGTATTCAGTTTACCTTTATCTTCATTTGTGCAATAACTGTCATAGGTTTTATTTGTGCACTCTTTATAAAGAAACAGAAACAAGTGTAAGACTTAAGTAATTGCTGTGAAGAACATGAGAAGAACGAACGTAATATTGAAATGGGATTTATTGCTAATATGTATTATAAGACTGGAACAGAAAATTGTTTCAGTCTTCTTTTTATAGTTCTCGTCACAAGCTCTTTTGTTCGCCTGCAACTTAAGTTAAGATAAAAGTACGTATGTGGGAAAATAGAAAAATTCAGAATTGTAGCGGAACATGGTATAATTATACAATGCACTCAAATTATTTTTTATTTGGATAAATAGAATTCGCTTGCTATAAATGGTAAATTATATAATAGAGTACTGTGTAATTATTGAATAAAATACACAATTTAGAAATGAGGTTTATAATATGGCTAGAAAAGTTGTTGTAGTCGATGATGAAAAACCAATTGCTGATATTTTAGAATTTAACTTAAAAAAAGAAGGATATGAAGTATTCTGCGCGTACGATGGTAACGATGCAGTGGACTTAATATATGACGAAGAGCCAGATATTGTCTTGCTAGATATTATGTTACCTGGGCGTGACGGTATGGAAGTATGTCGTGAAGTACGTAAGAAATATGAAATGCCAATCATTATGTTAACAGCTAAAGATTCAGAAATTGATAAAGTCTTAGGTTTAGAATTAGGTGCAGATGATTACGTGACGAAGCCGTTTAGTACACGTGAGTTAATTGCACGTGTGAAAGCGAACTTACGTCGTCATTATTCACAACCAGCACAAGAAGTTAACGAAGAGACTAATGAAATTGTGATTAAAGATATTACAATTTATCCAGATGCTTATTCGATTAAAAAACGTGGTGATGATATCGAATTGACTCACCGTGAATTTGAATTGTTCCATTATTTATCTAAACATATGGGGCAAGTTATGACACGTGAACATTTATTACAAACAGTTTGGGGCTATGACTATTTTGGTGATGTACGTACGGTAGACGTAACAATTCGTCGTTTACGTGAAAAAATCGAGGATGATCCTTCACATCCAGAATATATCGTGACTCGTCGAGGCGTTGGATATTTTCTCCAACAACATGATTAGAGGCCACGTAGATGAAATGGCTTAAACATTTTCAATCTCTACACACGAAGCTTGTTATTGTCTATGTATTACTAATTGTCATCGGGATGCAAATTATCGGTTTGTATTTTACCAATAGTCTTGAGAAAGAACTGACTCAAAGTTTTAAAAATAATATTACGCAGTATGCGAAACAAATCGAAATAAATATCGAAAAAGTATACGATAGTGACGGTTCTGTAAACGCACAAAAAGAAGTGCAAGACTTGTTGAATGAGTATGCGAACCGTCAAGAAATCGAAGAAATTCGTTTTATTGATCGCGATCAAATTATTATGGCTACGTCTAAGCAGTCTACGCGTAGTCTAATTAACCAACGAGCGAATGATAATTCCATCCAAAAAGCTTTGTCGATTGGTGAAGCGAACAGTCATACTATGTTAAAAGATTATGGTAATGGTAAACAACGTATGTGGGTTTACAATTTGCCAGTCAAAACGTCTGACGGGACAGTAATTGGCGATATCTACATAGAGGCTGATATTAATGATGTATATAATCAGTTAAGTAGCATTAATCAAATCTTTATTGTTGGTACGGGCATTTCGTTGTTAATTACAGTTATACTTGGGTTCTTTATTGCACGTACTATCACGAAACCAATTACAGATATGCGTAACCAAACGATTGAAATGTCGAAAGGTAATTATACGCAGCGTGTGAAAATTTATGGTAACGACGAAATTGGAGAGCTCGCATTAGCATTTAATAACTTGTCGAAACGTGTACAAGAAGCACAAGCTAATACGGAAAGTGAGAAGCGGCGCTTAGATTCCGTCATCACGCATATGAGTGATGGTATTATCGCCACAGATCGTCGTGGTCGTATTCGTATTGTCAATGACATGGCATTGAAGATGATGGGGACAACAAAAGAAGATATTATCGGTTACTTCATGTTAAATATTTTGAAATTGGAAGATGAATTTTCATTAGATGAAATTCAAGAAAGTAATGAAAGTTTCTTATTAGATATTAATGAAGTAGAAGATATTATTGCCCGTGTGAATTTCAGTACTATTGTCCAAGAAACAGGCTTTGTTACAGGGTATATTGCCGTAATGCATGATGTTACAGAACAACAACAAGTTGAACGTGAACGTCGCGAATTCGTAGCTAACGTGTCACATGAATTACGGACACCATTAACGTCTATGAATAGTTATATTGAAGCCTTAGAAGAAGGTGCGTGGAAAGATGGAAAATTGGCACCGCAATTCCTATCTGTTACACGAGAAGAAACAGAACGTATGATACGTTTAGTTAATGATTTATTACAATTATCGAAAATGGATAATGAATCAGAACAAATTACAAAAGAAATTGTAGATTTTAATTCCTTTATTAATAAAATTATTAATAGACATGAGATGTCAGCGAAAGAAACACAATTTGTGCGTGAAATTCCAAACAACACTATCTTTACAGAACTTGATCCAGACAAAATGACACAAGTATTTGATAATGTCATTACCAACGCCATAAAATATTCTCGTGGTGATAAACGCGTCGAGTTTCACGTGAAACAAAACGCATTATATAATCGTATGACGATTCGTATTAAAGACAATGGTATTGGTATTCCAATCAATAATGTGGATAAAATATTTGATCGTTTCTATCGAGTAGATAAAGCACGAACGCGTAAGATGGGTGGTACAGGTTTAGGACTCGCAATTTCCAAAGAGATTGTTGAAGCTCATAATGGACGCATTTGGGCGAACAGTGTCGAAGGACAAGGTACGTCAATCTTTATTACACTTCCTTGTGAAGTCATTGAAGATGGTGATTGGGATGCAGAATAAAGAACTAATTAAAACGATTATCCTTGTTATCTTAGTGCTTATGAGTGGCGTCCTCACTTATATGACTTGGAATTTCTCGCCAGACTTAGCTAATGTCGATAATCAGACAGACAAAGACAAGCAAACACATGCTATCGGTAAACCACTTAATCAAGGTATGGAGCAAGTTGTGACACCGTATCAAATCATTCATTCAAAAGGTGAAGATACGGAAGGTGTCACAGCGACTAAAGATAACGTTAAAACAATGTTGGACCCATTAATGGATCAACGTGTCACACGAGCTGAACGTATGCACAGTCAACATAATTTGATTATTCCAGATTTAAGTGATGATTTTGTAGTACTTGATTTTACGTATGATATGCCTTTAGCAACATATTTAGGACAATCACTAAATATCAGTGCGAAAATACCGAATAACTTTAAATTTAATCGCTTATTAATTGACCAAAGTCACAATGGTAAAGTTCAATTATATGCGGTGAGTAAAGACAGACATGATGTCGTGCGCATGACGACAACAGCAAAAACAAGTAAATTGAAACAAGCTTTAAGTAGCTTAAACAAAAAAATGCAACCTTACACTGAAATTATTACGAGTAAGGACACTATCGATAAAGCGACACATATTTATGCACCAGATGATCCTAAAGGATTAAAATCATATCGCACGATTTATAATCGTATTAGTGTGGATGCGATGAATGCAATTCTCTTTAATGATTCGCTAGTTGTGCGTAGTGCGAAAAGTGGAACTACGACTTACAATAATAATACTGGCGTTGCAAATTACAATGATGAAACCGAACGTTATCGTTATACTAATTTGTCAGAGGATGAAGACCGCTCAAATAATATGAAAGATACGATACCAAGTACATTTGACTATATTAATAGTCACGGAGGTTTCACAGATGATTTCCGTCTATTTAGTACAAATAACGATAGTGGTGAATTAACGTATCAACTATTTTTAAATGGGCGACCAACCTTTAATGAAAAGGACTTAAATCAAATTAAAGTATCATGGAGTGAGAAAGGCATATTTAGTTATGCCCGTTCCTTATTAAAAACAAATGTTACGATTGATAGTGGTGACAGTGAAACTGATTTACCGGGTGCTGAAGAAGTGAGATCATCTTTAGCAAATAACAGAACTATTGATTTTGAGAAAGTGACAGACTTAGCAATTGGTTATACGATGAATGATAAACCGGATAATAAAGATATTGAAATTCAACGTAATAGTGAATTTACGCCACAATGGTATGTTGAATATGACGGCAAATGGCATCCGTATAAAGATGGGAGGCTAGAATAATGAACTGGAAACGTGCAAAAACATTATTTATCATCGTCTTTATTCTAGTTAATATCTCCCTGATTGTGATTTATATCGATAAAGTAAATAAATCACATATCAATGAAAGCAAGGACGAAAATAAAGTAGATTTCAAACAAGAAGAAATCACTATTCCGCAACATCTTCAATCCGTCGATGGCGTAAAAATGCAGTTACTGACTGCACGCTCGAAAGATTTTTCGTCTTATGCGAAGGACAAAGATGATGTATCTGCGGAGTCATCTGGACGTGTAGCCAAAGGAGATATGAAAGACGCCATCAGTATTAAAAATGATGCCTTTACCGATTTGAAAAAATTCATTGTCGATGATGTGTATAAAGGTACACAATATCAAATGAGCGATGTCAGCGATGATAAAGTAACCTTCGAACAAACATATCAATCATTTCCGATTATGAATAATAATAAAGCACAATTGACGTTCAATATTAATGACGATGAAGAGGCCACAGATTATAGACAAACGGCTATGCAGACAATAGAACCGTCTAAAGGTGAAAATAACAGCAAAAAACAAGTCATCAGTGCACGATCAGCAATTGAAGCACTGTATTACAATCGTTATTTAAAACAAGATGACGAAGTGACGAAATTACGCCTTGGTTATTACACCGTAGTTAAAGAGCCTAATGTGCAAGTATTAGAAGGTAACTGGGAAATCAAAGTTAAACATGCTGGCGAGGACAAAGTAAAAACATACTACGTTGAAGCCGTCTCAAAAAGTCCTAAAATAATCGAAGAAAGTTAAATAATGAGCGCTTACCCAGACGGTAGGCGCTCATTTTGTATATAAAATACACAACTGCAAATTGAAAATATAAAATTTGTAAGTAAGGAAGTGGATATCTTGATAGTATTATAGAGGAGTAAGTGCCATCAAGCGCTAAATAATTATTAATAAGAAACTAGTTGTGTTATTTTAAAGCATTACACATCATGAGTGAAAGAGGGACCTAACAATCGTATATGTAACGCGGGAGTGTGTTGAATATTATTTAAAGCACTTAACATAGCCATTGTGATAATGAAAGCGAGTATGACTATGATTTATATAAAACTATCAAAGATATTATTGCAACTGTAATTACATAGAGCAACTTTAAGTTGCTCCTAAAGTGATTGTAGCACTATTTTAAAATATAGTTAGTGGTTTAGCGCACAAGGTAAAATATCAACAGTGAATAACAAAAAATAGTAATATAGTTTGGGCGCTGTTAACAAGAAAATGCTAGAGGCACAGTAACGGTTGACTGCGTGCACTATTTCCCGGGCTATAATGTTAATAGGATATAGTGGATATGCAACAACTTTGGATTGAGTGAATTATTTTAGAAACTTTGTTTTCCCACAAGTCCTACGACCATGATTTTGACAGAATTTTAAAATCAGAGTAATTGATGACGCATAACATAACTTGTTATAGTATAATGTAATAGTGAAATTCAAGAACGGGACGATGAATCAAATCACAGCACGTAGAACGTACATATGAATGTCATACGAGTTACTGTAAACGGTCAGTGAAGTATAGCAGTAACAACGATATGACTGATGAGCAACGTGATAAATTTAAATTTTTGAAGCAACTGTGAAGACGATAGACATGTTTAGAGATGTCGATGTAGATGTAGCAGTGTGTTCTTAGTAGAAAGGGTGAAACCGCTTGATACGAATGAGTGTCTTAGCAAGTGGTAGTACAGGAAATGCGACGTATGTCGAAAGCGATAAAGGTAGTATCCTAGTAGACGTAGGTCTTACAGGTAAAAAGATGGAAGAACTATTTAGTCAGATTAATAAAAATATAGCTGATTTAAATGGTATTTTAGTAACACATGAACATATTGACCACATTAAAGGTTTAGGCGTTTTAGCGCGCAAGTATAACTTGCCTATTTATGCCAATGAAAAAACGTGGTCAGCGATTGAGAAAAAAGACAACAAAATTCCGCTGGATCAGAAATTTATTTTCAATCCATATGAAACAAAATCTTTAGCAGGTTTTGATATTGAGTCATTTAACGTATCTCACGATGCAATTGATCCACAGTTTTATATTTTCCATAACAACTATAAGAAATTTACGATGTTGACCGATACAGGTTATGTATCAGACCGCATGAAAGGTATGATTCAAGGTAGCGATGCCTTTATGTTTGAAAGTAATCATGATGTGGATATGTTACGTATGTGTCGCTATCCATGGAAAACAAAACAACGTATTCTCGGAGATACAGGGCATGTCTCAAATGAAGATGCCGGATTAGCTATGTCAGATGTGATTACAGGCAGTACAAAACGTATTTACTTATCACATTTATCTCAAGATAATAATATGAAAGATTTAGCACGTATGAGTGTGGCACAAGTATTGAATGAGCGTGATATTGATACTGAGCGAGAAGTATTATTATGTGATACAGATAAAGCCCAAGCCACACCAATTTATACATTATAATAAGTCATAAGTAACTAGAACACCTTTACGATATCGTAAAGGTGTTTTTTGCGTTAAAGCATATGCTGTAAATTTAATATTGGACGAATAGTAAGAGTAAAATATTACTTTAGTATGAGCAAGTTGTGTTGGTCTTAATCAAAGAATAAGCAGAAATAATCCACAGTGGATAACTATAAAGCTGATGTAAAGGGATATAAAGAAAGTGTAAATAACTGTGAATAACTATGTAAGACAGAAGGGTAGTTATCCACTGTTTTGTCCATAGTTATCCAGAGATGTGCACAATTCACATGTGGATACCCACATTATACACAGAGTTATCCACAAATTAACAAGTTATACAGTCATTTTTGTTTATAAATCGTAAATTTTGTACAAAAATCGTATACATTCTTGTTATAATAAGAGGGTATCATGTGCACAAGTGTATAACTTGTGGATAAGTATAATAACTTATAAACACATCGGAGGAAATTATGAAAATTACAATACTCGCAGTTGGTAAATTAAAAGAAAAATATTGGAAACAAGCATTAGCAGAATACGAAAAACGATTAGGTGGCTACACTAAAATTGAACTGATCGAAGTAGCAGATGAAAAAGCACCGGAAAACCTGAGCGACAAAGAAGTAGAACAAGTCAAAGCGAAAGAAGGACAACGTCTACTTGCTAAAGTTAAACCACAATCCACAGTCATCACCCTTGAAATCAAAGGCAAAATGTTAACATCCGAGGGCCTAGCACAAGAACTCCAAGGTAGAATGACCCAAGGCCAAAGCGACTTTACCTTTATCATAGGCGGTTCACACGGTCTCCACCAAGACGTCTTAAGCAGAAGCAACTACGCCCTGTCATTCAGTTCCATGACCTTCCCACACCAAATGATGCGCGTCATGCTCATCGAACAAATCTACAGAGCCTTTAAGATCATGAAAGGCGAAGCATATCATAAATGATGCGGTTTTTTAATGATTAATAAAATGTATTGTGAAATATTTATGCTTGATCAATAGTTTATTATATTTGAATTAAAAAGTATTATGTAGAAAAAGAAGGCCTAGATGAATACTTAGCAAAGAGTATTTTTAAAAGCAAGGGAGATGATTTTATGGGCATTAATATTCAATATTTTGAAGAAAAGGATGCTGAGGAAATTGTTAAGTTGATTCATCGAGCAATGTTTGAAACGAACATCTCTGATTATTCTAAAGAAGATTTGGTAAAAGATGCTGAGAATATAACCGTGTCGTCAATCATCGAAAGAGCTTCTTGGACTCACTTTTATGTATTTAGAGATGAGGAGACTATCATTACGACAGGTGCAATTGGTCCCTATTGGGATAGTCTAACAGAGAGTAGTTTTTTCACTATTTTTGTTTTACCTGAATACCAAGGTAAAGGGGTTGGAAAACTTATTATTAATACATTGGAAGACGATGAGTTTTATAAGAGAGCTAGCTGGATAGAGATACCAGCATCAATTACTGCAGTTCCTTTTTATCAGAAGTTTGGCTATAACTTCAAGGATGGAGTTAGTAATGCTGATGAGGAAGGTATAGTAAGAATGGAGAAAAAACTTTACGACTTAAATTAACGTTACAAGTTAAGTAATTTTTAGTAAAATTATTAGTCTGATTTACAGATAAAAAGTAATAAATATACTATATTTTAAAAAAGTTCGTTATTTATCTAGTATAAAATAACGCGTCCAATATTAATTATTACTAAATTTTGATATATTTAAAGAAAGATTAAGTTTAGGGTGGATGAATGAATGGCTTATCAAAGTGAATATGCATTAGAAAATGAAGTGCTACGACAACTTGAGAGTTTAGGATACGAACGAGTAAGTATACATAACGTTGAACAACTACATGATAATTTTCGGAACATTATCAATGAACGTCATAAGGATAAATTAAATGGAAAACCGCTGACGGATCGTGAGTTTGAACGTTTAATGACAGGGATTAACGGTAAGTCTGTCTTTGACAGTGCGATGCAATTACGCGATCGCTATGTACTAAAGAGAGATGATGATACGGATCTTTACATAGATTTCATGAACTTAAAACAATGGTGTCAGAATAAATGACGATAACAGCACAATACTTTACATTTTCCAGACGTAATTATTTCTACCATCTTTTGATAGCCCGAACGTTTTGTATGTCGTCCGCTTCGCTTATCATCATAGAATGTTACATTAGACCATCCATATTGCTTAGCAGTATCCAAAATGAGTGATTTTTGAGTAGCTAAGCTTTGTTGTTTGAGTGTACTTTGACGTACGTAACCAATGACTTCTACCATTAATTTCACCTCCAAAAAAATAATATATATTTATGAATGAATTCAAATAAAGGTCCAACGTGTCATCAACACGTTGGACCGCCATAATTAGTTATTGTTATTTAATACTTCAATAACTAATTCATTTAATTAACAAATCCTATTACTTTTTTGGTAAAAAATCATTGTGAGATATTCTGTAATAAATTAATTATCATTTTCGTGTATAGTGGATAGATTACGTTAATCATTATTTTATTAGATGAATATTATTGAAATTGATAAGTAATAATAGTTAAATATTAAATCAAAAATGAGATGAAATTAAAAAATCTAATTAAAAAAGTTTCTGATAAAGCAAATAGGGAATAACTAAATATAATAAGATATAGGAGTGATTTGGTTATGAGTAAAACAGCAATAGTCACAGGTTCAGCAGGCGGATTAGGAAAAGGTATTGCAGAACGATTGGCCAATGATGGATTTAATATAGTATTACAAGATATTAATGAAGAACTTCTATTAGAAACTGAGAAAGAGTTCAAAGAAAAAGGATATAAAGTATCTGCTTTTAGAAGCGATGTTTCTAAGAAAAAAGAGCAAGAAGAGTTAGTTAAATTTGCAGAAACAGAATTTGGCCAATTGGATGTTATGGTAAATAATGCAGGGGTAGATGCAGTTAGTCCAATTTTAAAAATTGATGAAGATGAATTGAATAAATTGTTTAATATTAATGTGTTTGGAACATTATTTGGTATTC
>NZ_JAFEQJ010000003.1:0-3330 GCF_016890655.1 Staphylococcus sp. GDY8P72P
CTTTTGCAATTGTTTTTCGTTTTCTTTTAACATCAATTTCATCAAATCAGTTAAATCAATTGGAGATATCTCTTTAATTAATTTTTTATATTTAGCTCTGGAATTTCTATGGATTTTACCCCATTCTTCTTCGTCATTTAACAACATGAAAACTATTGCTCTGTCAGAAGTACGTTCGATTATTTTCCAATCTGGTTTTAAAATATGTAAATCGTTAAAACAATCATTCCACATATCAACCATACTTCTTTTTAATTCAATTTCAACACGCCATAAATATTCAGACATAACTTCAACATCTGCGTTATCTTTACGCTCTTGTTTCTTGTTATAAATTCTTATAAATCTATCACTATCACGTACACCAAAATATTTTGTTTCTGGTTTACCATCACGACCATAAAAAATTGTTTTCTTAACTGTTTTATCAGTCATTGCGTAGTAATCACTTAAATCATCTTCAAAATCAAACGCCAAATCAAGTCTTGTAAAACCTTTATCTTCTATGTAGTCAATAACGTTCTTCTTTAACCATAGCATTTCATCATGTGTTAATTTATTTGGATTAAATTCAACTCGCATATTACGTCTATCCCAATTATCTGCTTTCACTTTGTCATATTCAATATAAACTTTTTCTTGAAGTGCCTTAGCTTTAAATTTTGTTTGTAACATATCCCAAAGCTTTATTTGTGGATCAACACTCATGAATTCAGAAAGTTTTTGAGCATTATTTTTATTTAAATTCCCAATGATTGTCATACGGTCAAAACTGATTTTTGGTTTTGATATGCACACAGTATGTGCACTTAACCGGCTATTAGATATACCGGTTAACGAAAAATTACACTTTTCTTGTTCTAGACTTTGATTTGATAATTTCTCTTTCTCTTTTTTACTCATAAAAAAATCGACTCCTTATTTTGTTTAAGAAGTCGCTCACCCGAATATATATCTTGAAGAATAAACTTAAATCGTTTAATATCTAGATATACAAATTAATAAAACATAATTCTTACATTTTATTACGGTTTTGTCGTTCACGAAAACTTTGGTCGGTTTGGGGTGAGCGACTTCTTTTTTTATTTTATTTGTGTATTAATATAACACTAACAAAAAGCTTGGTCTATTCAGACTAAGTCTTTATTTTTTATTAAGCTCAATATTTTTTAGAATATTTATATTGCTGATAAGTGTTATAAAGTATTAACGCCTGAACTACTACTTGAGCAATTGATATTGCTAAATTAATCTTTTTCTTCTTACTCATTTTCTTCAACCCCCTTTGTTGCTTTATTCCAATTTCCTTTTTGCTTTAAAGTTTGCGTCCTTAAAAATCCTAAAAGCTGTCAGTCGGTCGGGTTAATAGCTGACGCTATCGACCGCTGACGCTTTAAGTCTAATTTAAGGACTCTTTAAAACAAAAAGTTTTCTCGGCATAAAAGCGTGGTATAATATTTGTATTGTTTAGTACTACTAATACTAGATTGTATTTATTTAAGCCTTTATCAACTATGATAAGGGCTTTTTCTATCTGCTCATACCTCTGCCATGATTCTGATTATTTTTTTGTTCTTTCTCTTGATATTCTTCAGGATGTATTTGTTTATCAAACATTTGTATTGTCTTTATCATTCGTCCATTATCTCTACTCACATCATTCATCAAATGCTGGTATTTATTTCTACCAAGAACTTGCTCTAACTTTTCAAAAATTTCTCTAATAACTTTAATGACATTAAGCGCATTATCAAGGTCTTTTTTTCGGTCTTTTATAAACTCATTTGCTCTTGATAAAGTTTCAGACAAATCCTTGTTTTGTTCTCTAAGCTTATTATTTTCGTTTTTTAGGTCATTTAGAGCTTTATCTGACTTAATATACTCATAATCATCTTTGATTAATTGTGCTGCTTCTATTTGCTTCTGAAAGGCATTAAAATCTTCTTGGCTTATTACAACATTTCCCGTTTTCTGTATTTCTTTATTAAACAAACCACCTACTTTTTCAGTTTCATGTTCATATTTGACGTTTAAAGGCTTTTTAAGCGTTTCTAATGATTTTTGATATTGTTCTATCAACTCATTGTTTTTTTGTTGTATATGGCTTAATTTTTGGCTCTCACGCTCATATTCTTGCTTATGGTATTCTGTTTTTTGCTTATATCGGCTTACCTGATCATGTTTAGCATTTGTAACTTGTCTTGATTGTCCTCGTTCCAAATCATACCCACGTTGATTAACATACTCGTTAAATCTATCTTGAAATTCAGTTAAAGCTTTTTTATTACCTATCACTTCTTTAGCGCTTAATCTTCCGTCCTGCGTTATCGGTACAATACCAAAATGCATATGTGGTGTTTTCTCGTCCATATGAACGGTCGCATAAAGCAAATTGTCTTTTCCGTACTCATTCTCTATAAATTCTTTAGAATGCTCAAAAAAAGCTCTTATTTCGTCTTGTGACTTATCTTTAAAAAATTCATTGTCTGATGTTATCAAACCATCAACATGTTTAATCGCGTCTGTTCTAATTTTTCGTTTGCCTGTATAATTCTGTTCAATTTTTTCATCAATCAAGTTATTAAAATTCTGTTTATTAGCATTTACCAAATCATAATTTAAATAAGTTTTACTATGGTCTATATCTTCATTTTCGTAATTATTATTTTCTCTTTGAACATGTTTTTGTATGCCTGTTGTATTTGTTCCTGTTTTGACTTTTGAAACTCTAATAATTGAATAAGACATATAAAAAATCACTCCTCATCAATAAGGTTAGATAGGTATTTAATACTTTAAGTCTAACATACTAGACTTATTTTGAAATAAGTCATTAAACCGTATGCTCTGCGAGGCTAAAACATGTTTTTGTGCAAGCACAAAAAATGGACTGAACAAGTCAGTCCATAAGTACAAAACCAAATTCAAAATCAAAACACCAGCAACCAAAATAGTGGTTGTTAAATATAAAGATCAAAACTAAAACAACATATATTCAACTACTTACTTTCTTTTTCAAAATTTAAGGAATACTTGATATTGCAAATATCACAAAAGCTATTATCATAATTTATAATTCAAATAAGCATAAAGTTTTTTAATGACACTCTTAACAGGAAAAAGTTCCCAATCAACGCTATTACCATTTTTATAACTAGAAATAGCTAAACTTATTAAATTATTTTCTTCAATTGATAAATTTTCTGATAAATTTTCTATTATCATACTTCCAGCTAAATATTTTGAATAAAACTTACCTGTTTCATAAGTTACGATCATACGACAAAGGGTTAAAATAACATTTGTTTCATCACCATAAAAATATTTTAT
>NZ_JAFEQJ010000030.1:0-15824 GCF_016890655.1 Staphylococcus sp. GDY8P72P
CAGGAGTCTGGACTTGACTATTATTTTGTTAATATTAATAATGATAAAATTTTCGTATTTATGCTTTGATAGTTTTTATTAAAAATTTAATTAGTAATATAATTATTGTTGGTGATTCTATATACGTGAATATATACTTATGTTAGCTAATAATGAATTTGGAGAAATAGCATAAATAATTTCCAAATTAATAAACAACAGCACTTTTGATTTTTACTATATAGTTATCAATTTTTACTACATATTTTGAATGCACTATAGTTTATTATAGAAGTGCTATAATAAACTTGTGTGATAAATAAACACATAAAATTTTTCATAAAATATATTCCCTAATAAGATGGGAAGAGGTAAATTATGTGCAAATTATTTACTTCTTCCTATTTTTATTAGTTATAAACAAACAGTTTTTTTACTTAAATAGAGGCATTTTTTACTAATGGTTAAAATGAGCTATACATTAACAAAATATCATACTATATTTGTAATGAGGTACGGCACATACAGCTAGAATTAATAACATTTTATTTGTTATTAATACATCATCCACAGACGTGTTTTACCTCAAACACACTTGCTTTCTCCTAAACTATTTGTTTAATTAATATTCTTTTTGTTAGTTACAATCAGAGTGTAATGACTAACATAAGTATAGGTAGTGCATCCATATAAACTGCCTCACTCAATCATTTAACATAAACAAAAAGCGAATTTTGTGTAGAAAATTAGCCTGAGTTTTAAAATGTGCACACGACTTGATTCATTTCAGTCGTGTGCATTTTTGTGTTGTGAATGAAGAAGAAACTACGAAATGATAGGTATATGCAAAAGAGAGAAAATAGTTTAATTTGTCCTAGCTGTTTGTATGACGAAATTATTAGCAGTTAATGATAATTAAAATGTGTGCCAAAAAATAACTTCTTTCGTTATAATAGATAATATGAGATGGAGGAATGTGACGTGGAATTTTGGTTGAAACAACAAGCAAATCGTAATGGGGATGCGGTGTTTATAGACAATGGGAAGACAAAATTAACCTTTAACAGTTGCTATCAACGTGCAACACATCTTGCCTACAGTATTCATAATTTAAATCAAAAACGTGTAGGTATGTACATCGATAACAGTATAGAATCAATTATACTTATTCAAGCTGCTTGGCTCGCTGGGGTAGAAATTGCAATGTTGAATACACGTTTGACAGAAACAGAGATGCAAAATCAGATGCATTCAATCGATGTCGAAGTCATTTTGACAACTTCAGATTTAACTTTAGATGGCTTTGATATTTATACTTATGCGTATTTAATAACTTGTGCTGAAGAACAATCATATGAAGCACCTTTTGACATTAATCGTATTGCTTCAATTATGTTTACTTCTGGTACAACGGGTCCTCAAAAAGCAGTACCTCAAACATTTGCCAATCATTATGCTAGTGCTATAGGTTGTGAACAAAGTCTAGGTTTTGATGCCAATACAAAATGGTTGTCAGTGTTACCTATTTATCACATATCTGGTCTTAGTGTGATTTTGCGTGCATTAATTGCAGGATTCACTGTAAGAATAGAGCCAAAATTTAATACACAGCAAATATTGCACATCATTTCTGAAGAATCACCGACACATGTGTCATTAGTACCACAAACATTAAAATGGTTAATGGATGCGGGGTTAACTCAGCCATATAACATAGAAAAAATTTTACTCGGCGGTGCGAAGTTATCTGCTGCTTTAATCAACCAAGCATTGTCCAATAAGTTACCAATTTACAATTCATTTGGTATGACTGAAACTTGTTCACAATTTTTGACTGCTTCACCGACAATGTTGGAGCATCGTCCAGACACAGTTGGTAAACCTAGTGATAATGTACAAGTGAAAATTGTACGACCAGATAATAAAGGTCATGGAGAATTAGTGATCAAAGGTAATAACGTTATGGAAGGGTACTTATATCCTAATGAGTTGAACGCTATTGATGAACAAGGTTATTTTAATACTGGAGATATTGCTGAAATAGACGATGAAGGTTTTGTAATGGTATATGATCGGAGAAAAGATTTAATAATTAGTGGTGGGGAAAATATATATCCATTTGAAATTGAATCTGTGGCAAAAGCATGCAAAGATGTGGAAGATGCAATGTGTGTCGGTACGGTTGATGATATTTGGGGAGAAGTACCATATTTATATTATGTAGCTAAAGATACTGTGAAAGAGTCACAATTACAAGACTATTTACAAAATCATTTAGCAAAATATAAAGTTCCAAAGTATTTAAAGCGCGTATCAGCGTTACCATACACCTCTACTGGAAAATTACAGCGTCAACATTTGTAAAATAGGAGTGACTTATGGTGAAAATAGTAGATATGAAACTATATACTGTTGAGTTACCTTTTAAAGCGCCTATTGTGACGCCGAAAATTACACTGTCTACAAGACAAGCACTTATTTTAGAATTGGTTACTGATGATAATTCACACTATTTTGGGGAATGTAATGCGTTTGACACAGACTGGTATTTTGACGAAACGATCGAGGTAGTAAAACAGCAATTACAGCAATGGTTTGAGGCTAATAAGTATAAAGCATTTTCAACATTTGAAGATATCCAGCAGATGGTTATTTCGCTAGAAGCGTATCCAGCGACTCGTAGTACAATTATTATGGCAACATATCAAATGTTTTATAAGCTATATAATATTACTGTCGATTACGGTGCGACCGTTAGTGGGTTGACTGCAGAAAGATTACAACAACTTAGAGATACACAACCGAAAAGAGTAAAGGTGAAATGGTCTAATACAATAAAAGCTGATTTACAACATCTAATAGCTTTGGCACATAGGCCGAATCTCGTTATAGATGGGAATGAAAGTATTGCTAAAAATGATGCTGCGCGCTTAACGCAATTGTATGCTGATGATATCCTTTATATTGAAGAACCGTTTTATAATTTAACAACATTTAACCAAGTGCCGAATCTGCCATTAGCTATAGATGAAAAAGCTATATCAACTACAGCAATTTTAGATATTGTAAATAATTATAATGTTGAAGTAGTAGTTTTAAAACCATTCCGTTTAGGCGGATTGGACAGAGTGCTTTCACTTATTCAAAAACTTGAACAGTATAATGTTAAAACGGTCATCGGTGGCATGTATGAATATGGTTTGAGTCGCTACTTTACAGCAATGCTCGCTCAATATGCAACTTACCCGGGCGACATCACACCAGCAGGTTATTATTTTCAGCAAGATATTGTGAAGGATTCAGGTTTGTTAAATAATGGAAGACTGGAATTTAATCCTCCCGTTATAGATTTAACACAATTGACCCCAGTGCTTTAATGTTTTTTGTTTTTCTTTTTTAGAGGAACTGGATCGAATCCTCCTTTGTGTAACGGATGACATTTTAAAATTCTCTTAATGCCTAGCCAGCTGCCTTTGAATGCTCCATAAACTTCTATAGCTTCTTTTGTATAAGCTGAACAAGTTGGATAAAATCGGCATGTTGGTGGAGTAAGTGGTGAAATAAAATTTTGATATAGATAGATAACTCCTAAAAACAGTTTTTTCATATTATAGCCTCCAACGTATTTGTAAACATGATAATTTTAACATAAATAAGAGGTGTCAGATGAGTATAAAGTTTAAAGATAGAGATAATAATGATGTACTATTAAAGTTTAAAGAAGAAAATGATTTTGCTGATGCAACACACGTACTTACAATTCCTATTTATACAAATAAATTGTTGTTTACACAACATAAAAAACGCGGTATAGAGTTTCCAGGGGGCAAAGTGGAAGTAAATGAAACATCACAAGAAGCTGCTATTAGGGAATTGCATGAAGAAACAGGTGCCACAGTTAAAGAAATGCATTATATAGCGCAATACCATGTTGCTCGAAGTGACTTACCTAGTTTCAATAAAGATGTTTATGTTGTATTAGTTGATTTTATCGAAGAAAAAGAGGACTATTTAGAAACAACAGGACCTGTTTTATTTGCAACAATTGAAGAAATTCCTGACACTGATAAAAGCTTTTTGCTAAAAGATGATGCAATATTAAGTTGTGTAGATAGGATGATGAATCTTGGCTATTACTAAAACAAAGAAAATGCCTATAGATGTTCGCAATCACAGTGGTTATGAGATTACATATTTAGTGGATGATTTACAAGTTAAAGCGCTATTATTATTACCGTATCAGCGTGTTAAACGTATCGTAGTTTATTTACGTGGTGGTAAAGGTCAAGTAGGGAAGGTGAGAACAGGCAGATTACTGCAATTTGCCAATGCTGAAACGTTAGTAGTAGGCCCTTATTATCGAGGCAATAATGGTAGCGAGGGAAAAGACGATTTCTACGGTGAAGATTTAAAAGATGTGACGACCTTAGTGAAGCTATTACACACACAATATCCAGATGCAGCAATTCACATGATAGGATTTTCGCGTGGAGGATTACAGGGGCTCCTGACATACTATGACTTACCAGTATCCAGTTTTATAATTTGGGGTGGTGTGTCTGATATCAAACTAATGTATGAAGAGCGCGTGGATTTGAGAGGAATGTTGCGGCGTATGATTGGTCACCCTAAAAAACAAGCAGCTGCTTACCAGTTGCGTGATGCCATGCAATATATTACACCAACAAGCCCACCTATATTAATAGTCCATGGTGCACAAGATCACCAAGTAGGTATTCATCAAGCGTATTATTTAGCTCAAGCGTTGAACGATATCTCGTTAACTTACCGCACCGTATACCAACAACAAGAAGGGCATGTGCCAAGACCGTTTGCCTTGTCACCTGTTTTGAATCAGATACAACAGTGGATGTCAGATGTTGAACACCAAACGATTCAAGATGATTATGCAATAGAATAAATTACAAAGAGGCTGAGACAAATTACTTATGTCCCAGCCTCTTTTCATATTATTATAATTGTTTAAATCCGCCTTTGATTGCGAGTTCTTGTGCTTCAGTACCGAATTTTTCAAAATTCTCATTAAAGCGATTAATTAAGTCTTGTGCTTGCTCTTTATATGCAGCAGCATCGCTCCAAGCATTAATTGGGTTTAAAATTGTCTGTGGCACATCATCTACTTCAACAGGGATACTTAATCCGAAAGTATCGTCCTTCTTGAATTCAGCATCTTTCAATTGACCTGTGATAGCTTGATTTACCATTTGGCGTGTATAGTTTAGGCTAATTCTTCTACCTACACCATATTTACCACCAGTCCATCCAGTGTTAACTAAATACACATCTACTTCGTGCTCGTCGATAAGTTCACCTAAAATATCAGCGTATACAGTAGCATTGAGTGGTAAGAATGGAGAACCAAAGCATGTAGAGAATGATGGTTCAGGTTCAGTAACACCACGTTCTGTACCAGCTAATTTAGCTGTAAAACCACTTAAGAAATGATACATAGCTTGATCTTTTGTTAACTTAGCGATTGGTGGTAATACACCGAAAGCATCAGCAGTCAAAAAGATAATTGTATTTGGATGCGCTGCTTTTGATGGTTTAACAATATTATCTATGTGATCAATAGGGTAAGCAGCTCGAGTATTTTCGGTATAGTAATTGTCATCGAAATCAACATCTCCGTAATTATCAACAACTACATTTTCTAATACAGTACCATATTTTATAGCATCATATATTTGTGGTTCTTTTTTCTGTGATAGATTGATAGCTTTAGCATAGCAACCACCTTCGATATTAAAAATACCGTTTTCGTTCCAGCCATGCTCATCATCACCGATAAGTTTTCTTGTAGGGTCTGCTGACAATGTAGTTTTACCGGTACCTGATAAACCAAAGAATAACGCGACATCTCCTTTTTCACCAACATTTGCAGAACAGTGCATACTTAAAATGTCACTTTTTGGTAATAGGTAATTCATTACAGAAAAAATACCTTTTTTCATTTCACCGGCATATTCAGTGCCACCGATTAAAATGACTTTGTGTTTAAATGATGTAATAATAAATGTTTCAGAGTTTGTGCCATCGATGGTAGGATCAGCTTTGAACCTTGGTGCAGAAACGATTGTAAAATCTGCTTTAATGTCTTCTGCTTCTTCTTTTGAGCTAGGTTTAATGAACATGTTTTGAGCAAATAAGTTATGCCATGCTAATTCATTAATTACCGTTAAGTTCAACTGTGAATCTTCATCGCTACCTGCATAACCATTAAAGATGTATAGCTCATCTTTTTCATCTAAATAATCTAATACTTTATCATATAAATTAAGGAAAGTTGTTTCATCAATGGGCTGATTGATTTCTCCCCAGTCGATATCATCTTTATATGATGGTTCAGAAACGATGAATTTATCTTTTGGTGATCGACCTGTATATTTACCTGTTCTTGCGTTTATTGCGCCTAGTTCTGTTAGTTCACCTTCATTATTATCAATGATTTTATAATTTAATTCTGTTGTTGATAATTGAAATAAGGAAGTGTTTTTTCTTAAAATGTTTTGTAGTTTATTAGTGTAAGTATACGTGTCTATCGCCATACTTAATCCCTCCATCGTTATTTTAATGTAAGCCCTTACAGTTAACGAGTATAACATAATTACATAATTAATCCATACCAATTTTCGATAAAATTTGAATAAAAGTTAAATTGACATAAGATGCCAGATTAGTTACTATATTAGTAACGGATTCTCTTATCCTGAGTGGCGGAGGGACATGGACCCAATGAAGCCCAGCAACCTCTTCTTAATTGAAGGAAGGTGCCAAACCGTTTGCAGACCTATATTGTCTGAACGATAAGAGCGAATGGACGTACAGAGCCTTCTCTCTATTTATATAGTGATGAAGGCTCTTTTTTATTAAGCTCAACAGATAGAGAATTTTCGTAATTTAAAGCTAAAGGAGCACATTATGACTTACAATAGAAGACTTTTTACTTCAGAATCTGTAACAGAGGGACATCCAGATAAAATTGCAGACCAAGTTTCTGACGCAATTTTGGATGAAATTTTAAAGGATGACCCAAATGCAAGAGTGGCATGTGAAACAACAGTAACAACAGGAATGGCACTTATTTCAGGAGAAATATCTACATCTACTTACGTCGATATTCCGAAAGTTGTCAGAGAAACAATAAAAGAAATTGGCTATACTCGTGCAAAATTTGGTTATGATAGTCAAACAATGGCTGTTTTAACAGCAATAGATGAACAATCATCAGATATAGCACAAGGTGTAGATACTGCATTAGAGTATCGTAATGATATTTCGGAAGAAGAAATAGAAGCAACTGGAGCAGGTGACCAAGGCTTAATGTTTGGTTATGCTACGAATGAAACGGATACATATATGCCGTTACCAATTTTTTTATCACACCAACTTGCAAAACGCTTATCAGATGTTAGAAAAGACAAAATACTTGATTACTTAAGACCAGATGGAAAAGTACAAGTAACAGTGGAATATGATGAGCAAGATGAACCAAAACGTATAGACACAATTGTCTTATCAACACAACATGCAGAAGATGTTGAATTAACACAAATTGAACAAGATATTAAACAGCATGTAATTGAACCAACTGTACCGACAGCATTATTAGATGCAGAGACTAAATTTTATATTAACCCAACAGGTCGTTTCGTAATTGGAGGGCCACAAGGTGATGCTGGATTAACTGGCCGTAAAATTATTGTTGATACGTATGGTGGTTATGCACGACATGGTGGGGGATGCTTTAGTGGTAAGGATCCAACCAAAGTAGATAGATCTGCTGCATATGCTGCTAGATATGTTGCTAAAAATATTGTTGCTGCTGAATTAGCTGACAAATGTGAAGTTCAATTGGCATATGCTATTGGTGTAGCTGAACCTGTATCTATCGCAATTGATACTTTTGGAACAGGTAAAGTAGGCGAAGCACAATTAGTTGAAGCAGTAAGAAATCATTTCGACTTACGTCCGGCAGGCATAATCAAAATGTTAGATTTAAAACAACCAATCTATAAACAAACAGCAGCTTATGGTCATTTTGGTAGAACAGATGTATTGTTACCATGGGAAAAACTGGATAAAGTTAATTTATTGAAAGATTCGGTACAAGCATAATAACAATTTCAAAAATATGTGAGTTTTCCATCGAATGATAAACAGTTTTCTATTATAATGTAAGTATTGAAGAAAAAAGGAGCGAAATTGTTATGAATTCATTTGGACCAATTGAAATTGGTTTGATTGTAGCTGTGATCGTAGCAGTCATTTGCTTGATATTATTTTTAGTTACACTTAAAAGTAAGAAGAAAGCACAACAAAAAGCAGAAGAGCATTATCAAAAAAAAGAAAAGCAATTACAGGATTCTTATGCTGAGGAATTAGAAAAAGAAAGAATTGAAAATAAGAAAACTGTAACTAAACAAAAGGAAGATTACGATCACACTGTAAACTCCAAAAATCGTGAAATTGATGCGTTAAAACTTTTCTCGAAAAATCATAGTGAATATGTCACTGATATGAGGTTGATTGGTATTCGTGAGCGTTTGGTGAATGAAAAACGTATTCGACCAGAAGACATGCATATTATGGCAAATATCTTTTTACCTCGAAATGAGTTTAGTGATGTGCAACGTATTAGCCATTTAGTTTTAACACGAACAGGACTTTATATTATTGATTCACAATTATTAAAAGGTCATGTATATAATGGTATAAGCGGTGCTCAGTTTGAAGAAACGCCAATGATGTCACAAGTATTTGATACATTAGACTTAGATAAGAAGGATTCTCAAGTATTAGTATTGGATCAAAATGACGATACACAGTCATTATCAGTAGTTAATTATTCTAATCATTTGGAAGCTGTTGAAAAGTTAGCTGGTGACTTACAAAATGAATTGAATTTAAAATATACACCAACAACAATTTTATATTTCAATCCTAAAAATGATGGTGGGGTTACTATTTCTAACTTTGCGCAAACTGCTAATAGTAAAGTATTAGTTGGACCAGAACAACTTGATGAGTACTTTAATAAATTTGTTTTCCACGGTAGAATTCAATATAATGTTGAAGATTTACAGCAAGTTATGGATAAAATTGAATCATTTAATTAATATACAAAACTGAGCGTCAAAATAATAGACGCTCAGTTTTTGTATATTTTACACTTTTAAGCATAATCTTTTGTTATTTTTAGTAATTTTTATATGATTAGACTATCTTAAGTTGGAAGGGGTATTAATTTGGAAACAGTAGAATTTTATAATGGTAATAAAATGCCAGTAGTTGGTTTAGGTACATTCCGTGTTGAAAATAATGATGATTGTAAAGAGGCTGTAAAACATGCCATCATTAATGGTTATCGAAGCATCGATACTGCAATGATTTATGATAACGAATCAAAAGTTGGAGAAGGTATTGCAGAAGGCTTAGCTGAAGCTGGAATTGCAAGAAACGAATTATTTATTACATCTAAATTGTGGTTAGCTGACTACGGTCGTGAAAATGTTCAAGCAGCATACGAAACAAGTTTGAAAAAACTTGGATTAGATTACTTAGATTTATATTTAATGCATTGGCCAGGGTTAGATGAAGCTGTAATGATTGATACTTGGCAAGGTATGGAAGATTTATATAAAGATGACAAAGTTAAAAATATTGGTGTAAGTAACTTTACTGTTAGTCATTTAGAAGCTTTATTAGCACAAGTATCTATCAAACCTGTAATTAACCAAGTTGAGTTTCACCCGTACTTAGTACAAGATGAACTTCGCCGTTATTTAGAAGTTCAAAATATAGTGGCTGAATCTTGGTCACCATTAATGAATGCTCAAATTTTGGATGATGAAGTAGTAAAAGCTGTGGCAGAAGAAGTAGGCAAAACTCCTGCACAAGTCATCATTCGTTGGAATATAGAAAATAATGTCGTTGTTATCCCTAAATCAATTACACCATCAAGAATTGATGAAAACTTAGATGTATTTAACTTTAGTTTAACAACTGCCCAAATTGAAAAATTAAATGCTTTAAATGAAGATAAACGTATTGGTCCTAATCCGGATGAGTTTAGTGGGCAATAAACTGATAATAAAATCCCTAGTGTAGGTAATTACACTAGGGATTTTTTCATTTTTTAACTAATAGTATAGCCTATAAGACAAGCTATAAAAGCACCAAGATATTGCAATACAGAATATAAAGTGAAATGAAACAAATTTCTTTCTTTGTCAATAAATTGTACAAGTTCTGATGCCAAAGTCGAAAAAGTCGTTAAGCCACCCAAAAATCCAACAGTGGTTAGTGATAATATTAAGTTATCTGACGTCTGATTCATAATAATTCCAATTAGCAAGCTCCCGACAAGATTGACGAATAAAGTAGCAATAGGTATACGGGATACAAAGTGACGATTACAATAATTTGTAATGGCACCTCTAACTACTGCACCCAAGCCTCCTCCAAACATAATACATAATAAATTAAGCATTTAACCAACTCCCAATTTTGACACCTAAGTAGCAACATAAAATGCCTAATACATAACTTATAATAGCGTATATAAATAAATGAACGATCGCTTGATGATTAAGCATAGTAACTAATTCAAATTGAAAGGTCGAAAATGTTGTTAAGGCACCTAAAAATCCAGTAGTAACAGCTTTTTTTAAGTGTGGATTATTTCGAAAATAATTTAACGATAGTACACCTAATAATCCCATTAACGTAGCACCTGTTAAATTTGCTAGTAAAGTACCGATAGGAAATGCTGTCGAATTGTTATTAAACAAAGATAATCCATAGCGTAACGCCGCACCAAACGCGCCGCCTATAAAAATATATAAATACTGCATAGTATATTACCTTCCTAACATAAAAAATAGAGCGAGAAAGAACCCAAACAAATTACACTTGGAATTCGTATACCCGCTCTCACGATGTGACATGTTTACTTCGTCATTTTATTATGGATGTATACATGTCACTTAATTTGTGTTGATTTAATGTGAAATATACATTTATGTAGTCTTACTTACACAATTATAATTAATTAAAAAATGATGCCAAAAGTAGCAAGTGAAGATAAAATATGTATAATAATCACGATTAATAAGATGAATGGTAGTAGCTTGCTTGCTTTTTTAACCCAATCCGTGCGTTCTTTTGAATGCTTGATTGATTTATCTGAAAGAATGATAGCAGCAATTAAAATTATTGCGTTAATAAAGCTACAGACAAAAATTAATTTAATCATAGAATCAAATATCTGATCTAGCAAAGGGTTGTAAGTATTGAAACAAAAACTTACTAATATTAATAGCCCAGATAAATAAAAATAAAGTTTTGAGCGTGCCATATTTACCTCCTATAGCGTATCATTTGATAATAATAACACACTTTTACAAAAAGTTAATAGTATTAGTGATTTCTCTGTGATACATACTCATACCATAGTTGAGTAATTATAAATTGTAGGTATAAGAATGGAATTAATATGTTTTAAATAATGAAATTATATAAAGTATAGGCAAAAAATTAGAAATTTTATGGCAATGGTGGTATAAATGAAATGTATGGTTTAATAGCTTTAAGACAATTCGAAGAGAATTGTTTATATTAGTCAGGAGGAATATGTAATGACAAAATTAAATGTTGAAGTGTTTGCAGATGGTGCAGATATTGAACAAATGAAAGCTGCTTATAAAAATAAAGAGGTTGATGGTTTTACTACTAACCCAAGTCTAATGGCCAAAGCAGGCGTAACGGATTATAAAGCTTTCGCAGAAGAAGTTGTACGTGAAATTCCTGATGCTTCTATTTCTTTTGAAGTATTCGGTGACGATTTAGAAACGATGGAAAAAGAAGCTGAAATCTTAAAACAATATGGTGACAATGTTTTTGTTAAAATTCCTATTGTTAATACTAAAGGTGAAACAACAATTCCTTTAATTAAAAAATTATCAGCTGATAATGTACGTTTAAACATTACTGCTGTTTATACTTTAGATCAAGTTAAAGAAATTACTGATGCTGTAACAGAAGGTGTGCCAACATATATCTCTGTATTTGCTGGACGTATCGCTGATACTGGCGTAGATCCAGTACCAATGGTTAAAGAATCAGTTGAAATTGCACATAGTAAAGCAGGCGTTAAATTATTATGGGCAAGTTGTAGAGAAGTAATTAACGTAATTCAAGCAGATGAATTAGGTGCAGATATTATTACTTGTCCTGCAGACGTTGTTAAAAAAGTAAATACTAACTTAGGCAGAGATATCGAAGAACTGTCAGTTGATACAGTTCAAGGTTTCGCTAAAGATATTCAATCATCTGGCTTATCTATTTTATAATGAAATAGATTGTGTTCGGGATATAAATAGCTCTGACTTTAATATAAACGTCAATTTCTATTGAAAAGATATAGAAATTGACGTTTTCTTTATTTTTTGAATGACTAAATATAGTTTGCCCGATGTTGTAATGTGTTGACACCCAGGGGAATAGCATGTGAGAGTGACTACAGGCTCGAACTATAACCCAGGCAAGCTAGCACGGTCAAAATTGAACGTTTTTAAATAAACAAATGAATGTCAGACAATGATATAGCTGTTATCAAGGATAAGGTACTTTTAAGATAAAAGATTCTACTATTGAATCATTGTGTTATTTACTATAAACTTTAATGGTAAATTGAAATGAACGAAATAGAGCGAGGTATAGTACATGAGTTCGAATATTTTTCAACAGAAAGTGAAAAAACAGCTGTGGTTTTTGAATAAAAAAGAAAAACGTACTTTACATAAAGTTTTAGAGGAAGCAACTTCAAAAGATTCAGAGGTTGATTTAAAACGCCCAGTAAGGTTTTCTAACCAATTTTTAAAAGAGTTTATTTTTCAAGAAAAAGTCGTTTCAGTGACGACATTGTTTCCTTTATTAATTGGTATTTTGTTTGCCTATATTATTTTAATTGGTGTGTTTTTATTTGGTTTTATTACAAGTTTGACTGCAGTCCAATATTTTATAAAACCGGAAGTGTCGTTATCTCCTCTGGTAGTTATTTTAACACTGATAGGTTCAATTTTATTAGTTATTTTGAGCTTATATTTTATTAAGGTTGCTACTGCATACTTTACTAAAAAGTTATTGGAATATAAACATAATTCGAAATTATAACTGACAGCTAATTATTAGTTTGTTTAAATAAATGGATAAGGACAATACTTTCTTGCCATTTTTTTAGAATCAGATGATAGGGTTCATCAATAGTCAGAAACTGACTGTTATTAAATTGAATAATTGAAGTGGAGCCTTTTGTTTTTACTCCACTTATCGAATGCGCATTGATATAATATTGTATCGGTGCGCGTTTAGGTTTTAGTGGAAATAGAATTAAAGTGTCGTGGATGAAGATAGGTACTAACTTATTAATTTTAAGCATGGCTTTGGCATGTTTGAGTTGTACAGTTAAAGATTTATTATTGATTTCTAATAAATATTTTACTACATTGTAAGGCGTGGTTGGATAAATGTAGTAATGGTTTAAATGTTGACAAAGTGTCTTTGTTTGTGTACTTTTTTGAGTGTGTAAATATAATATATTTGCTGAAGAATGCATATGAACGTATTCCTTTCATATTTTAAAATAATTTGAATATTTCACTTGTACAGCCTTTTTATAATTTTTAATTGTAGATAATGATAGTTGCATAATATTAGCAATTTCATATTGCTTATAACCTTGTAAAGATAGCAAGAACCATTGTTGTTCTTTGTGAGATAATTGATTGCTAAACTGTGTATACAAAATGGAGGCTTCAATAGAGGAGAAATTATTCGGAGCTTCTAAGTGGCACAGATTGATATCGACAAAGTGATATTTAAGATGTTTGGAGCGAAATTGATCAATCAAATGGAAACGTAATCTGATATATAAATATGACTCTAATGAGTTGGAATGCTGGGGATTATAATTTACGAGTAATTGCCATAAGTGAATAAATAATATTTGAAAATATTCATCATAATTATACGTGATTTTATATCGTTTTAATAGTTTGTGTATTAACTGTTGTTGCTTTTGCAATTCGATTGAAATTGTCATTATAGTTCCTTTAAGGTTGTAATTACAACTTGAATTTCCGGATATAGAGATTTTATTACGATTAATAGAAATTTTCATTTGCTTAATTAGATAAATAGGTGTTAAATATTAGTAGTAGATAGAATAAATAAACAACATAGCGATTGAATACATGATTAACTCAAAGATATGACATTTTATCTTAATTTTTGTATAAATAGGGAGGTTTCATAATGGATTACGCACACTTAAATTTAGAGCATTTTTTCTCTAGACATGATGACCTAGACATAATAAAAGATAAATCAGATTTTGTAATGATAAATAATACGACCAACGAAATGTTATATCGTGATGGAGATATTGAAGGTACGATTGATTTGAATCGCTATTATTATAAAAATAGATCTCAAGCAGTTAGCTTTATTATGATGGATTATTATAGAAGTCAAGAGTAATGAAATTAAAATTTCATTACTTTTTTTATGAATTTGTGACAACTTAGGTATTAAATTGTCTATTTTACAGTAAAGTGTTAGACTTTATTATCGAAGTCTTATAATTAAATACGATAATTTTGACCTTAGAGGTGTGAACATGACAAAGCATAGTAAAGGCTCTATATTATCAATTATTGGTTTATTGGTAATATTAGCTGTCGTTGTGAGTATCGTCTTTTCAATGATTTCTGATCAAATCTTCTTTAAAGATGTTAAAGAAGTAGAAAAGGTAGAAAATCTCAAAGTTTCTTTAGAAAAGGCGTCGAAAAAACAAATTCATAACTATACTAGTCAACAAGTGTCTAGTAAAGATAATAAAAACTGGCGAGATGCGTCATCTGGAGAAATTAAAGCTGCAATGGATAGTAGTAAATTAATTGATAGCGATACTCAAAGATATCAATTTTTAGAACTTGATCGCTATCAAGGAATCGATGAAAATAGAATTAAGAGAATGTTGATTGATAATCCTACTTTATTAAAACACTCTGACGATTTTATTAAAGCAGCAAAACATAAACATGTAAATGAAGTATACTTAATTTCACATGCATTGCTAGAAACTGGCTCTGCTAAAAGTGAATTAGCAAGTGGTGTGGAAATTGATGGCAAAAAATACTATAATTTCTTTGGTGTAGGCGCACTTGACGAAGATCCTGTTAATACAGGCGCTAAATACGCTAAAAAGCATGGTTGGGATACGCCAAGTAAAGCCATTGAAGGTGGAGCGGCATTTATCCATGATCATTTCTTATCTAAAAAAGAACAAAATACATTATATAGTATGAGATGGAACCCACAAAATCCAGGTAAACATCAATATGCAACAGACATTAAATGGGCAGAAAGTAATGCAAGTTTAATGGCCAACTTTTATAAAGATATGAAAACTGAAGGTAAGTATTTCAAATATTTTGTCTATAAAGATGATGACAAACATAAATCGCAATAATAAAAACTAGAAAGCTGAGATATAAATCTCCGTTTTCAAAATAAGAGGAGACTGGGACAACATTGATTCGTCCCAGTCTCTTTTCATATTGTCAGTAGCTGACTGCATTGAAAATGCGCTTCAAACCGAGCTTGTTTCAACGCTAGTCATTCTTGCCGGGGTGGGAAAACGAAATCATTTTTTTCAAAATCAGATTTCTGTCCCACTTCATGTTTTAGTCGAAACCTTTTTTTCGTGTTGGCAGTAGCTGACTGCATTGAAAATGCGCTTCAAACCAAGCTTTTTTCAA
>NZ_JAFEQJ010000030.1:15831-35113 GCF_016890655.1 Staphylococcus sp. GDY8P72P
ACGAAATCATTTTTCAAAATCGGATTTCTGTCCCACTCCCTCTTTATATTTTAAGTCTTTTATTTTGAACAAAGGCTGCCTGGTGTATGTTTCAAACATATAGTTTCTTACTATTCCATCGGGTGTCAGCACGTTACATCATCGAACAAATTATATTTTGTTGTTCAAAAGGTAAAAAAGCATCAAATTCTATATATTTTGAATAGAACTTGACGCTTTTTCCAATCAGATTTATGTCCGATCTCGTGATTTTTGTTAATAAACTTTATTTTTCCTAGAGATAAGTAATAATAATAAAAGTGTCGAAATAAATACTTTGAAAATAAGCTTCATGTGATCACATCCTACTCTAAATACTAGCGTTGCCTATTATACATGTTATAAAACAAAATAACTATTCTTCAAAATAATGATGTTTTTCTAAAAAATTCTTGGCAACGACAGCAGGTTCAAGACTTTTACCATCTGCTTGGTAGTTCAATTTTTGCATATCTTGTGTTGAAATTTTATTGTTTAATTTGGCAATAGATTTTTTGATTTTCGGATTGTCTTGTAGAAAATCATTAGGTGCAACTGCACTTGCATCGTATGGAGGGAAGAAATTTTTGTCATCTTTCAACACAACTAAATCATAGGCAGAAATTCGACCATCGGTAGTATAACCTAATGCTACATCTAACTTTTTATTTTTAAGGGCATCATAGACTAAACCAATTTGCATAGGCTTTAATTTATTGAAGCCAAAACCGTAAAATGATTTAAATGGTTTATAACCATCGCCACCACGTTTAATCCAAGTTGAATCTGTACCTACGTTTACTTTATTTTTAATCTTTTTCAGATCTGAAACAGTACGCAAATTATATTTCTGTGCTGTTTCTTTAGTGACCATGAAAGCGAAAGTATTTTCAAACCCATAAGAATCAAAAAATGTTTGATCAAATTTTTTATTGAACAATGTTTGTGTAATTGACATTGCCTTTTGAGGGTTTCTAATAGGTTGCTGTTCTAGTACACCAACTAAATCAGTGCCAGTATATCGTGTGCTAGAGATGTCAGCATCATCATTGATCATTGCGTTATGTTGGATTGTAGCTGAACCTAAATTATTAATAATAGAAGCAGAGTATTCACCATTTGAATCATGTTCAATTTGTTCTTTTAACATATATGCCATGATTTGTGATTCACTCGTAGCCAAAGCAGAGATTTTGATATTTTTTTGGTTATTGCCACCACCTAAACCGGGTAAATTACAACTTGCTAATATAGAAAAGCTTAATATAATTAATATTGCAAAATACTTTAATCGTTTCATTGATTACCGTCCCATTTAAATTACTTTATTAAAATTAATTTTTTGTATGTAAATAGAGTATCATAGTTGAAAGAAATAATTAACAAGAGCTTTGAAAAATTGTTGTATAATGAAATTATTTATAGAATATAGTATTGTTAAATTTATCAGTAATCAATTACAGGAGGGGTCATATGCGAGTAGCAATTATTGGTGCTGGTACAGCCGGTGTATCAGTACTAAGAGAAATGGTTAAATATGAAAAGTTTAAAGATTGGTACGTTGATGTATATGATACACCTAAAAATATGGGGAAGGGCGTCCCATTTCAAAATGACAGTGATCAATTGTTAATTAATTTACCTGCTAAGGAAATGTCTATTAATATCGAAAATCAACGAGAATTTTTCGATTGGTATCAACAACAAAATGTTTTTAAATTTGATAATCCAGAATATTTGCCGAGATTTATTTTTGGCCATTATATGAAGTCTTATTTAAACTATTATTTAAATCAATTTGACAATATTAATAAAATTTCAGAAAAGGTTGAGGAAGTATTTATTAATTCAGATATTGGAGATACACAAGTTTCATATAGCGTGTGTACTAGTATGGATATGACAAGTTGTCGAACTTATGATTGCGTATTTTTAACAATTGGAACATTGTCTTATCACGATCCATATAATTTAAAAGGCACAAGCGGTTATATTCAAACTCCGTATCCAACGTATAACACCTTAGATGAAGTGAAAGACACAGATAACATTGCAGTGATTGGAACTGGTTTAGCTAGTTTAGATGTAATACGCTACGTAGCTGAACACCATCCTAATTTACCTTTAACTGTGACTAGTAGAAGTGCAAAATTACCGCGTGTGCGTGGCAATATGCCAGAATTGCAATTTCAATACATTACACCTGAAAATTTTAATACTATTAAAAAACGACATTTTGGAAATATGCCGTTAACAGAGGCGATAGCATTATTTAAACAAGAATGTGCACATTTTGGTATTTCCTTAACTGAACTATTGAGCAAAGAAAATCGCACCCACGTAGAACAACTCCAATTTGATTTAACGCATGCTGAGGAATTAGGTACGTTACAAAGTTTACTCGAAGGAATTAAAGAAAATATGAATTGGATTTGGAATAGTTTTAATCGACAAGATCAAGAACAGTTTTTAAATCATTATCAACATATACTCAAAGAAAATTCTAATCCGATGCCTCCGAGAACAGCTGAATTACTTATTGCTGAGATTGAGAATCACAACATAGTGATTAAAGCTAATTTACAAAATATTACATATGATGGGCAACATTTTTGTATATCATATGGTGAAGACAAGAACAATTGTGAATACTATGATGTCATTATTAATGCTACTGGCTCAAAGTCACATTTATCTGAATTAGATGGGGATGATCAACTCGTGCTAAATTTAGAAAATAGGCAAGTAATACAAGCCCATCCTTTAGGTGGTATTCAAATAGTGCCAGAGACTAACCAAGTAATTAGTCCTAGATATGGCACATTACACCATATGTTTGCATTAGGCCAACTTACAAATGGCATTAACCAATCACGAAATGGCGTTAATATGATAGTTAAACAAGCAGTAGATGTTGTGAAGTTGCTTCTACAGCAATCGAAAGCATAGCTTGTAAAAATAAAAAATAAACCCGACTTTAATAATATGGATTGTTTTTACTGTATAAATAGTGTATTATAATTTATGTAACTTAACATAAAGTTACTTGACTCAAACATCATTAACAATTTCATACGTAATTCTTTCGGGGCAAGGTGAAATTCCTAACCGGCAGTATAAAAGCCTGCGACCCATAAATGTTTAGCATTTATGGCTGATCTAGTTTGATTCTAGAGCCGACAGTTAAAGTCTGGATGGGAGAAAGAATGAAGATATAACACAACACTACTATAGTGTTTATTTGGTCATGCCATTTTACGATAGAGGTATGTCATTATTTAAGTTACACAAATGTTATATAAATATATCCCGCACCTGAAAACTCATGTTTTTCAGGTGCGTTTTTTTATTTAAGAGGTGATAAATTGAGTCAATTTTTAAATTATGCAATAAATTTAGCACACATGGTACAAGGTCAAACAGGAGTCAATCCACCTGTAGGAGCCGTAGTTGTACGTGATGGTCGAATTGTTGGCTTAGGCGCACATTTGCAACATGGTGATAAACATGCTGAAGTTCAAGCTTTGGAAATGGCCAAAGACCTAGCCAAAGATGCAACGATTTATGTGTCATTAGAACCATGTACTCACTTTGGCACTACACCGCCATGTGTTAATAAAATTATAGAATATGGAATTACTAAAGTTGTTTATGCGATGAAAGATACTACATTAACCTCAAATTGTGATGAAATTTTAACTAATGCAGGTATTGATGTGGACTATCGCTTTCAAGAAGATGCAGAAAATTTATATAAAGATTTTTTTACAGCTAAAAATGAACAACTTCCTGAAGTAACTGTAAAGGTGTCTTGTAGTTTAGATGGTAAGCAAGCTACGGATAGCGCACAAAGTAAGTGGATTACTAACAAACAGGTTAAGCAAGATGTTTTTAATTTGAGACATCGACATGATGCGGTACTGACAGGTAGAAATACTATTGAACATGATAATCCACAATACACTACACGTATTGAGAATGGTAAAAATCCTATTAAAGTTATTTTATCTAAATCAGGTACGATTGATATGGGGTTAGATATTTTTACAGATCCACAATCTAAAGTATGGATTTATACAGAAAATAATAAATTGTGTTCACAAACATCTAATGTAGAAGTAATAGTTCTCGATGATTGTTCCTTAAATAATATTTTAAGTGATTTATATCAAAGAGGTATTGGTAAATTGCTAGTAGAAGCTGGTCCGACCGTGACGTCTGAGTTTCTCCAATCTAGCTTGGTAAATGAACTCATCTTATATTATGCCCCGAAAATTATAGGTGGTTCTGGTAAGTATCAATTTTATCAAACAGATAATGTTCTTGAATTATCAGATATTCCGAATTTTGAAATTGTTAATTCTGAGTTGCTTGAGCAAAATATCAAATTAGAACTGCGAAAGAAGTGAGCAAAGATGTTTACTGGAATTGTTGAAGAAGTCGGTACAATCGAACGTAGTCAAAGTAGTAATGCTGTAGTTGAATTAACTATCACATGTCAAACTATCCTTGAAGATATGCACATTGGAGATTCCATTAGTGTAAATGGTGCATGTTTGACAGTTACTGACTTTACTAACCACGGTTT
Source organism: Staphylococcus sp. GDY8P72P (assembly GCF_016890655.1). Lineage (NCBI taxonomy): Bacteria > Bacillati > Bacillota > Bacilli > Caryophanales > Staphylococcaceae > Staphylococcus > Staphylococcus sp. GDY8P72P. The sequence goes on from NZ_JAFEQJ010000030.1 coordinate 20,438, forward strand.
TACTGTTCAAGTAATTGAAGGTACAGAAGCAAAGACGTATTTAAATCAACTGAAACAAGGTAAGGAAGTAAACTTAGAACGTGCGATGAGTGGACAGGGTCGTTTTGGTGGACATTTTGTCTTAGGACATGTTGACGAAGTAGCGACAATTACACGCATACAAACGTCTGATAATTCAAAAATAGTGTCAATCAAGCCACCGAGTCACATACTTGATGAGATGGTACAGCAGGGTTCAATCGCTGTTGATGGTGTAAGTTTGACAGTTTTCAAACTGGGTGACAAAGAATTCGATATTCATTTAATCCCTGAAACAAGAAAATCAACGATCTTGAATGATAAACGAGTTGGTGATTATGTGCATTTGGAGACTGATATGCTATTCAAGTATGTGCATAAAATAGTTGGTAAGCAATCAACAACTTTAACTGCAGATAAATTAAAAGCTTTCGGTTTTTAAAGGAGGGGCATACTATGCAATTAAATCGAATTGAAGAAGCATTAGAATCACTGAAGCTCGGTAAAAGTATTATTGTAGTAGATGATGAAGATAGAGAAAATGAAGGTGATCTTGTAGCTGTAACTGAATGGATGCAAGATAACACAGTAAACTTCATGGCGAAACATGGAAGAGGATTGATCTGTGCGCCTGTAAGTTCAGATATCGCTGAAAAATTAAAATTACATCCGATGGTTTCTGATAATTCGGATGTCTATGGCACGCAATTTACAGTTAGTATCGATCATGTCGATACAACAACGGGTATTAGCGCAGCCGAAAGAATGTTAACTGCAAGAGCACTTATTGCTACATCTACAACGTCCGCAACATTTAATAGACCTGGACATCTCTTTCCACTAATTGCGAAAGATGATGGCGTTTTGGTACGTACAGGACATACAGAAGCATCGGTTGATCTAGCACGATTAACAGGTGCCAAACCTGCAGCGTTAATTTGTGAAATAATGAATGACGACGGTTCTATGGCTAAAGGTGATTCTTTAGAAGCCTTTCGTGAGCAACACCAATTAGTAATGATTTCTATAGCAGATTTAGTTGAATATCGAAAACATACTGAATCACATATTGAAGCACGTGCTAAAGTACAAATGCCTACTGAATATGGTGATTTTGATATGATAGGTTTCACAACTGCTAGTTCAAGAGATGAAATTGTAGCAATCATCAAAGGTGAGCCTCGAAAAACTGAAAATGTGCGTATTCATTCTTCTTGTATGACTGGTGATATTTTTCATAGTCAACGTTGTGACTGTGGTGAACAGTTGGCAGAATCAATGAAATATATTAATGAGCACGGGGGTGTGATTTTATATTTACCGCAAGAAGGTCGTGGCATTGGATTGATTAATAAATTAAAAGCTTATGAGCTCATTGAACAAGGTTATGATACTGTAACAGCTAATCGAGCATTAGGTTTTGAAGATGATTTAAGAGAATATAAAGATGCGGCAGCAATTTTAAAATATTTTGGTATAGAAAATGTGAATTTGTTGAGTAATAACCCAACAAAATTTGCTGGTTTAGAAGATTATGGCGTGAACATTGCACGACGCGTAGAAATCATTGTACCAGAAAACGAACACAACCATAGTTATATGGTTACAAAAAAAGAAAAAATGGGTCACTTAATATAGGAGGATTTAATTATGAATTTTGAAGGTAAATTAATAGGCACGGATTTAAATGTAGCAATTGTAGTGAGTAGATTTAATGACTTTATCACTGGACGTTTATTAGAAGGTGCTAAAGACACATTAATCAGACATGAAGTAAATGCTGATAATATTGACGTAGCATATGTACCAGGTGCGTTTGAAATCCCATTAGTTGCTAAAAAGTTAGCTGAAAAAGAGAAATATGATGCAGTTATTACATTAGGTTGTGTTATTAAAGGCTCAACATCACATTATGATTATGTCTGTAATGAAGTTTCAAAAGGTATTTCAAGAGCTAATGATGTAACAAATACGCCAGTTATTTTTGGTGTGTTAACAACAGATAATATCGAACAAGCAGTAGAAAGAGCCGGTACTAAAGCTGGAAATAAAGGTTCTGAAGCGGCTATCAGTGCAATTGAAATGGCTAATTTATTAAAATCTATAGATGCATAATTTATAAATTATTAAGAGTTTGGGTTATCAACAACCAATTCTCGAATGAAAAGGACGAATTCATATGACAATGGATTCGCCTTTTTTATATTAAAATATTACCGTAAAATTTCGTCACAAAATATATAACTTAGTGCTTACAGTAAAAGAAAACGTCAATTTCTATCGTATTAAAATAGAAATTGACGTTAATAAATTAGTCAATAATATTAATATTCTAGCACCTTTAGCATCAGTGGCAAAAATTATTTTGCCTTTTTAGTGATGATACTTAATAGCGATCCAACAGCTACAGTAGCACCAGCGATAATACCTAGTTTTTTAAGCATTTTAGGAGAAGTAAACTCCTTATAAGCTAAAACTAAGTTTTGTGGTCGTTCAGCTAATCTACGCATAAAGTAACTAAACCAATCATCACCATATGGGACATAAATACAGAAATTATAGCCTTGTTTAGCGATTTCTTCAGCTAATTCTGTACGAAAACCATATAGCATTTGAAATTCAAATTGTTCTTTATCTATGTTATTGTCTTTAGTAAATTGTTTAACATGATTTATTATTTGATCATCATGCGTTGCTATTGATGTAACGTGATTACAATTAAGAAGGCGTTTTTCAATAATATTTATATAATTTCGATCAATTTCATCTTTTGTTTGATATGCGATGAATTCATTTTCTTTATATGCGCCTTTAACTAAGCGTAAACGTAGCTCAGGGTATTTATCTATTAAAGCTTCTGCTTTAAATAAATATGCTTGAATTACAGTACCTAAATTTTTAAATTCACCTTTTAAACGGTCAACTGTTTGAATAACATCGAGTAGAGAATCATACTTCTCAGTATCGATATTTATGTGCATATTTTTAAATTCATAAGCTTTTAGCAAAATTTCTCTTAAATTGCGATAAGCTAAATCTAAGTCAAATTCAGCTCCTAATTGACTGATTTTTATAGACATATGTGCATCTAAATTATAATTATTAATGGCATACATGACTTCTAAGATTTGGTCTTTAGCCATGATTGCCTCTCCTTCAGTAGAGACATATTCTCCGAGGTTATCAACAGTCACGACGATACCTTTTTCATTTAGTCGGGAAATGGTTTCTACCAAAGCTGGAATGGTGTTGCCTGCAACAACTTTATTAGCACCAAACATGGGTCCTAGTTTTTTAGCAGTGTTGTTTAAGGCCTTGTTGTTTGATAAAGCAATGAAAAAATTTTTAATGATTGGCATATGTATTCCTCCATTCTCACAATTATATTTAGTTCTATTTAAGTGTATCATGAATTTATTAGGGAAGAAATCGTTTGCAAGTTGATTTTATACAAAATTATTTACTTAATATACAAAATTAAGTAACAATAAAAATGTTGGTGTTATTTTTCTATTTTATAGGTGTAAAGTTGAAGATGATACACATTAAAATGGAAATTTTATAGCAGTATTTGATACAATTAATATAATGAATTCTATTGAGAAGGGGAAGTATTGACATGTGGAAGTGGGAAACAGAGAATGAAGCAAAAGGTGTAGTTGTTATTGCACATAATATGTTAGAACACACAGGTAGATATGCTTATTTAATCACTATGCTTCGCCGAAATGGATATCACGTTATAATGGGCGATTTACCTGGTCAAGGTCAAACTGCGAGATCAAATAAAGGTCAAATTGAAAGTTTTGATGTCTATCATGAACATATTTTAGATTGGATTAGGATTGCTAATGAATATAAAATACCTACATACATTTTAGGCGTTGGTCTTGGAGGATTAATTGTTTTAAATCTATTAGAAAAAGTAGAGGTACCTGTAGAAGGGTTAATGTTAATTTCACCATTATTGGAATTCAAAAAGAACAATAAAGTTAGAAAAGATAAAGTAATTTCTAATATTGGAAGATTAGTTAAAGATACTCGCTTTAATATGGGTATAGAAATTGAAGACTTAACTAGAAATGAAGAAGTTATACAAGAAACTAAAGAAGATCAATTGATGTTAAGTAAAGTGAGTTATAATTGGTATAAACAGATTGTCGAAGTAATGAAAGAAACTGTGCAGCATTTGCAAGATATTGATCCTATACCTACACTAGTTATGTCTGCCAGCGAAGATAAAATAAGTGATATTAAAGTCACGGAAATGCTGAAAGATAAAGTTAAAACAAATGAGTTATATTATAAAGTTTGGCCAGGATTTTATCATGAAATTCATAATGAGCCAGAAAGAGATGAAGTCATGCGTTATATTTTATCGTTTTTAAACAATAGTGCGAGTACTATGGGTTTTATCGTTAACGATGAAAATAATGTATCGTAAACATTAAAATATAAAGTTATGACAAAGCGGTTTAATTTATATTGAATATAGATTAAATCGTTTTTTTATTAATATATGTGAAAATAATCACAAAAATATTGAAAGTTTGTGATCGGTTTGATATAGTTTAATTGTGAAAAAAATCACATTATCTTACTGTATAGGAGAGATGGTTATGAATGTTAAACATGGAAATAAAGTAGTATTAGTTGGAAATGGTGCTGTCGGTTCTAGTTATGCGTTTGCTATGGTAGTACAAGGTATAGCAGATGACTTAACGATTATTGATTTAGATGAGACAAAGGTAACTGGAGACGTTGCAGATTTAAACCATGCGGCTCCTTATAGTTCAACAACAGTAAATATAAAAAAAGGTGATTATAAAGATTGTGCAGATGCTGATATTATTGTGATTACAGCAGGTGCAGCTCAAAAATCAGGAGAAACTAGACTAGACTTAGTAGAAAAAAATGCTAAAATAATAAAGTCGATTGTTTCTACAATAATGAAGTATCAATTTAATGGGATTTTTTTGATAGCTTCAAATCCAGTTGATATTTTAAGTTATGTTGCATATAAAACTTCTGGATTACCAAAAAAACAAGTGATTGGTTCTGGTACAGTATTAGATACTGCTAGATTAAAACACCAGATTTCAAAATATGTAGATGTTGCTCCAGCGAGTATAGATGCTAACATCATAGGGGAACATGGAGATTCTGAACTTGCCGTATGGTCACAGGCAAATATCGCAGGTCAACCTGTACTTGAAATATTAAATAATAATTCACAACATAAACAATTGATTGACACGATATTTCGTAATACACGAGATGCAGCATATGAGATTATCCAAGCTAAAGGCGCAACTTATTATGGTATTGCTCAAGCATTGGTGCATATTACTCAAGCCATTTTAAAAAATCAAAATATTGTGCTAACTACGTCTAGTTATTTAGAAGGTGAATATAATCAACAAGATGTCTATATTGGTGTCCCAACGTTATTAAATAGAAATGGGGCAGTAAATGTGATAGCAATGCCATTAAATGACGAGGAAAAATTATTATTTAATGAATCAACTGAAATTTTAAAAGAAATGCAGTCAAAAATAAAGCTAACTTAATTGCATATTTCTTTGATTGAATTTAAAATGTGTATAAGATTAATTTTATTAAAAAATGTAATATTCATCCAGTGAATGTTGTTCTCAAAAAAGAATACTTACTAAAATTAATAAAATTAATTTTTTCATGTTTTATTATTATTTTTATTGGGGGTTATTATTATGGGAAAGGCGCTTCAGAATAAGGTTGAAGGCATTTTAAGCCTAAATCAACTTTTAAACGATGTTGAAGCAATCTTTGACAGTATAAAGAAGGAATATAAGATGTCTAAAGAAGAAGTCTTAATATTGCTTACTTTATGGAAAGAAGGCTCAATGACACTTAAAGAAATGGATGATTTCGTTCATATTAAATCATATAAACGTACACGTACGTATAATGATTTAGTCGAAAAAAAGTGGATTTTGAAAGAAAGACCACAAAATGATGAACGTACAGTTATTATTCATTTCAATGAAGATTTAAAAGAGAAAAGGGAAGCTCTTTTAGATTTCATTAAAGATGAAATTGCAGCTAAAGAAACTAGTTTACAGTCTAGTTTAAAATCTATCTTAAATGTTTAGAGCAATAAAAAACCTCAGAACAATGTTCTGAGGCTTTTTATTATCTTTTTTCAATGGCACATATAAAAGGTGGGTTATTTTGTTGATTTATAAATTGATATTGTAAGATATGTGCTTGCTGTTGATCAAAATCATGTAAATATTTCATAAGCGCATCTTTTTCGACAGCGCCTGCTTCATGACCAGAATAAATAACCAAAATTATGATGCCTTCAGTGGCTAACATATTAAAAATTGAATTAATAGCTTCTATTGTAGATGACGGCTTAGTCACTATTGACTTGTCGCCATTTGGTAAGTAACCTAAGTTAAATATCGCTGCGTCAATTGTACCGTTATGTTTGGATGTAAGATGTTTTGACGCATTGGCATGACTATCCTTTATTAGCGTAACATTATGATAATTTTCTGTTTTAGCACTAGTAGCTGCCAGTGCTTGTTCTTGAATATCAAAGCCATAGACATGACCTTGAGGCACTAAGTTAGCTAAAAATAGAGTGTCATTACCATTGCCACAAGTTGCATCAATGACAATGCTTTGAGGTGTGACATGCGATTCTAATAATGTTTTAGCAAAAGGTAATATTCTTTCTAGTTTCATGATTGTGTCACTTTTTCAAAATATTTACCTTGGTATGAGTTTCTACGTGCTAATTCATTGTCGATTTCATTTAATACTTCCCATTTATTTACGCTCCACATTGGTCCAACCATTAAATCAATTGGGCCATCTCCAGTGATGCGATGTACGATCATCTCTTTAGGAATAATTTCTAACTGATCACAAACTAAATTTGTATAATCTTCTTGAGACATGAATTCCAACATGCCTTTTTCATATTGCTTAACCATAGGAGTACCTTTTAATAAATGTAGTAAGTGAATTTTAATTCCTTGAACATCCATTTGTGCAACTTCTTTGGCTGTTTCCATCATCATATTATAATTTTCACCTGGTAAACCGTTTATGATATGTGTACATACATTGATATTATGACGTCTCAATTTTGCAACACCTTCATAATATGTTTGCATATCGTGTGCACGATTTATTAAATCAGATGTTTCTTGGTGTACAGTTTGTAAACCGAGTTCAACCCATAAATAAGTTCGTTCATTGAGCTCAGCTAAATATTCTACCACGTCATCAGGTAAACAATCTGGTCTAGTACCGATTGATAAACCAACGACACCTTCTTCTTTTAATGCTGTTTCGTATTTCTCACGTAAAACTTCGACAGGTGCATGGGTATTGGTAAAAGCTTGAAAATATGCAATATATTGACCTTCATGCCATTTTTCGTGCATTTTATCTTTAATCTCTTTAAATTGTACTTCGATTGGATCAACTCTATTTCCAGCAAAATCACCACTGCCTGCTGCTGAACAAAATGTACAGCCTCCATATGCTACTGTGCCGTCTCTGTTAGGACAATCAAAACCGCCGTCTATCGCAATTTTAAAAATCTTTTGTCCAAATTTATTTTTTAAATGATAGTTCCATGTATGATATCTTTTGTCTTCAAAGGCATAAGGGAAATAATTACCCATTTTACATTTTCCTTTCTAAAATCATTCTAGTTAAAGATTTTAACATATTTTAGTGTTATATTGTTTACTGTATGAGTAGATTTTTATAATTAGAGAGGGGCTTTATGTATGAATATGCCTAAATCAGTGTGGTGGCTCGTTATTGGTATGGCATTAAATATAACAGGCTCAAGTTTTTTATGGCCATTAAATACGATTTATATGAATGAAGAATTAAACAAAAGTTTAACTGTAGCTGGTTTGGTATTATTGATTAACTCCATGGGTATGGTTGCCGGTAATTTACTTGGCGGTACGCTTTTTGACAAGCTAGGAGGCTATAAAACTATATTATTAGGCACAGCTATTTGTTTGTTTAGTACAACTCTATTAAACCTGTTTCATGGTTGGCCATGGTACGCTGTATGGTTAGTGTTGCTAGGTTTCGGAGGTGGACTAATCATTCCAGCAATTTATGCTATGGCTGGTGCTGTTTGGCCAAACGGTGGACGTCAGACTTTCAACGCTATTTATTTAGCGCAAAACATAGGTGTAGCATTGGGAGCTGCACTAGGCGGATTTGTTGCTGAGTTAAGTTTTAATTATATATTTATTGCAAACTTATGCATGTATATCTTATTTGCTATTGTTGCGATTTTTAATTTTAATATTAACCTTGAAGTAAAAGTTAAACCTAATGACAGTCTAACGTTATTTGCAAAAGAAAATCGACCACAATTATTATCTTTACTACTTATTTGCGCCATGTTTAGTATTTGCTGGATTGCATATATTCAATGGGAAAGTACTATTGCGTCATTTACGCAACAAATTAATATTTCAATGGGACAATATAGTTTGTTGTGGACAGTTAATGGTATTTTGATACTCGTTGCCCAACCTTTAATTTTACCAATTATACGATTGTTAAAAGGCAATTTAAAATATCAAATATATATCGGTATAGCGATTTTTATCCTTTCCTTTTTTGTAACAAGTTTTGCACAGCAATTTTCTATTTTCATGATTGGTATGGTGATATTAAGTCTAGGTGAAATGTTTGTATGGCCTGCAGTTCCCGCTATTGCACACAAATTAGCTCCGACAGGTAAAGAGGGCGCTTATCAAGGGTATGTAAATTCAGCATCAACTATAGGGAAAGCAATAGGGCCAGTCTTTGGAGGCGTTATTGTAGATACTTTTAATATGCAAATTATGTTTTTAGCCATGATGGCATTGTTATTTATTGCGCTTGGATTTGTCTATCTGTTTGGAAAAGCGGATGCTAAATATGTAAAAAATGACTAATATTATTTCTATAATGCGAGTGACTGTTGATTTTTCCACTTGAAAATCAACCCAATTTCAAATATCATTAGTAATGTATCGGAGTAGTAACTTATCTAACTTTTCTACAGAGAGCTAGGATGGTGTGAACTAGTGTAAAGTGATGAGTGAACTTACCAACGTAATAAATAATGGATTAATAACATCTCTAACTACTTAATGAAATGAGTGCACGAAAGTGAATGAGGGTGGTAACGCGGCTAACGTCGTCCCTTGAAAATTAAGCATAGTTTGAGGTGTTTTTTTATTGAATAGGAGGAAACATGGTGAATTACAATCATAACGAGATTGAAAGAAAGTGGCAGCAATATTGGGAAGAGCATAAAACATTTAAGGCTAGTGATAATTTAGGTCAAAAGAAATTTTATGCTTTAGATATGTTCCCGTACCCTTCAGGAGCAGGTTTACATGTTGGTCATCCAGAAGGCTATACTGCAACTGATATTATTTCTCGCTACAAACGTATGGAAGGATACAATGTATTGCATCCAATGGGATGGGATGCTTTTGGTCTTCCAGCGGAACAATATGCATTAGATACAGGTAACAACCCTAGAGAGTTTACACAACACAATGTAGATACATTTAAACGTCAAATTAAAGAATTAGGCTTCAGTTATGATTGGGATAGAGAGATTAATACCACTGATCCTGAATATTACAAATGGACACAATGGATATTTATTCAACTATACAATAAAGGTTTAGCATATGTTGATGAAGTTGCAGTAAATTGGTGTCCAGCATTAGGTACAGTGTTATCAAATGAAGAAGTTATAGACGGTGTATCAGAAAGAGGTGGACATCCAGTCTATAGACGACCAATGAAGCAATGGGTATTGAAAATTACTGAATATGCTGATCGTTTATTAGAAGATTTAGAAGACTTAGATTGGCCAGAATCAATTAAAGACATGCAGCGTAATTGGATTGGTCGTTCAGAAGGGGCATCAATTCGTTTTGACGTGGAGGGCTTCAATGACAATATTGAAGTATTTACTACACGTCCGGATACAACATTTGGAGCATCTTTCTTAGTTTTAAGTCCAGAACATGAATTAGTTAATAAAATTACGACAGAAGATAGAATAGATGCTGTAACGGCTTATCAAAATGAAGCAGCTAAAAAATCTGATTTGGAACGTACAGGTTTATCTAAAGAAAAATCTGGTGAATTTACAGGTGCCTTTGCTGTTAATCCATTGTCAGGTGAACAGATTCCTGTGTGGATTGCAGATTATGTATTGTCTACTTACGGTACTGGTGCTGTAATGGCAGTACCAAGTGGTGACCAACGTGACTATGAATTTGCACAAACGTTTAATTTACCAATTAAAGAAGTAATTGAGGGCGGTAATCTTGAAAAAGAAGCCTACACAGGTGACGGCCCACACGTGAATTCTGGTGAGCTAAATGGTTTATACAATAAAGAGGCAATTGAAAAAGCAATTGAATTACTAGAAAGACAACAAGCTGGCGAAAGAAAAATCAACTATAAGTTGAGAGATTGGTTGTTCAGTCGTCAGAGATATTGGGGTGAACCAATTCCAGTAATTCATTGGGAAGATGGCTCAATGTCAACAGTGCCAGAAGAAGAATTACCAGTATTATTACCTGAGACGGATGAAATTAAACCATCTGGAACTGGTGAATCACCATTAGCAAATATAGATGAATTTGTTAATGTTGTAGATACAGAAACAGGTATGAAAGGCCGTCGAGAAACAAATACTATGCCACAATGGGCTGGTAGCTGTTGGTATTATTTACGATATATTGATCCACATAATGATAAAATGCTAGCAGATCCTGAAAAATTAAAACATTGGTTACCAGTAGATTTATATATTGGCGGTGTTGAACATGCAGTGTTACACTTATTATATGCAAGATTTTGGCATAAAGTACTGTATGATTTAGGAGTCGTACCAACTAAAGAACCTTTCCAAAAATTATATAACCAAGGTATGATTTTAGGTGAAGGTAACGAAAAAATGAGTAAATCTAAAGGTAACGTCATTAATCCAGATGATATTGTACACAGTCATGGTGCCGATACATTACGTTTATATGAAATGTTTATGGGTCCATTAGATGCTGCAATTGCTTGGAGTGAAAATGGTTTAGATGGTTCTCGTCGTTTCCTTGACCGTGTTTGGCGCTTATTAGTTAACGAAGATGGTACTTTAACAACAAAAATTGTCGATACAAATGATAAATCGTTAGATAAAAGTTATCATCAAACGGTTAAAAAAGTTACGGAAGACTTCAACTCATTAAACTTTAATACAGCAATTAGTCAATTAATGGTGTTCATTAATGATTGTTATAAAGCTGATGAATTATATCGTCCTTATATTGAAGGGTTTGTAAAAATGTTAGCGCCGATTACACCACATATTGGTGAAGAATTATGGTCGAAACTTGGATATAATGAAACAATTACTTATCAGCCATGGCCAAATTTTGATGAATCACTACTTATCGATGATGAAGTTGAAATTGTTGTTCAAGTTAATGGCAAAGTACGTGCGAAGTTAAATATTCCTAAAGATACTTCGAAGGAACAAATGGAAGCTCTTGCTTTTGATAATGCTCAAATTAAAGCTGAAGTTGAAGGCAAAGATATTAAAAAAGTTATCGCAGTTCCTCAAAAATTAGTGAATATTGTAGCTAAATAATATAGATTGGAGTTTTTAATAATGGAAACTATAACTATTGAAGAATTAAAGAGTAAGATTATTGATTCAAATCCAGTTCATATAGTTGATGTTAGAACTGATGAAGAAACGGCAATGGGTATTATACCAAATGCTAAAACAATTCCAATGAATCAAATTCCAGAGAATTTAAATTATTTCAATGACCATGACACTTATTATATTATTTGTAAAGCAGGTCCAAGAAGTGAAAGAGTTACTCAATATCTAGAAGAAAATGGTGTTCATGCGGTGAATGTTGAAGGCGGTATGAATGCTTGGGGTTCAGATGGTCTAGAAATTAATAGTATTTAAGTTAAAAAAGCTTTTGATCGTTTTTAAGACGGTCAAAAGCTTTTTACATTTATATGTTAAATTGGGCAGCATTTGAACCGGCAACATGGCCAGTAACTAATGCACTCGTGATATTATAACCACCTGTATAACCATGAATATCTAACACTTCACCACACAAGAATAAACCTGAATTCAATTTGGACATCATAGATTTCGGGTGTATTTCTTTTAATGAAACACCACCACCTGTCACAAAGGCTTTATCTATAGGTAGTGTGCCGTTTACGGTAAACGTGAACCCTTTAAATAAATTTGCTAATGTCAGCAGTTGTTTATTGGAAAGGTGATGAGCGGTAATATCAGATGGAATTTCTGCTTGTTCCAACATAAATAACAAATAGCGTTCTTCAATAATTCCATGTAAACTATTTTTTATCTGTTTATCAGGTTCATCAGCTAATAGTGATTGTATTTTTTCTGTTACTGCGTTAATTGACAAATTAGGAAAAACATCAAGTTCCATAGCAACATCAGTTTTCTTTTGATTTTGTTGTTCTTTATAGACAAACTGACTACAACGTAATGCTGCTGGTCCGCTTACACCAAAGTGAGTAAAAATCATATCCATTTGATGCGTAATACGTTGCTTACCATTCTTTTTTAACACGCTTAAGCCTACATTTTTTAAACTTAAACCTTTTAGCTGTTTACTTTTAATAAATGGCTCAGGTGACGTTATTGGTACTTCGGTTGGGAACAGTGTTGTAATTTGATGACCTAATGCTTTGGCAAATTTGTAACCATCGCCTGTAGACCCTGTTTGAGGTACGCTTGTCCCGCCAGTAGCAATAATAACTGTATGACTCGTAAATGATTTGTTGTCATTAAGTTGAACTGTAAATAGATCATTAGCATTTTTTGTAATTTCTGTAACAACACTTTCCTCTAGAATTTCAACATTATTGCGATGTAATGTATTAACGAGTGTATCAACAACATCTTGTGCTTTATTAGATACTGGGAACATACGTCCATGATCTTCTTCTTTTAATTTGACGCCACGACTTTCAAAAAATTCGATAATCGATTCATTATCAAAAATTGAAAAGGGACTATATAAAAACTTTCCGTTGCCGGGAATGTTTTTAATTATTTCTTCGTAGGGCAGTCTATTTGTAACATTACAACGGCCACCACCAGAAATTTTTAATTTTCGACCCAACCCTTTCTTTTTTTCTATTAATAGTACTTTGTCATGGTTTTGGCTAGCTGCAGCAGCTGCCATTAAGCCACTAGGGCCACCGCCTATAATTATTGTTTGATACATTAGTTAGCCTCCAATTAGAATATACGTTTATTTTAAAGCAATATATGTTTGGAAGCTAGTGAACTAATAATGTTTACTTGCTTTGTCAGCAATTAGGTATATAAACTTAGCTATGTTAAACACAATGAATTTTGATTTCTTATTATTTTATATGTTAAATGAACTAATAGAATTATATTTAGAAGATAATAATTGTTACAATGGTTTACGTACTTTACTAATTTAAGTTTAATTTTACTTAAGTATTGATTTATTTTACACAGTAATTGTATGCTATATACATTTATATTAAAGTGTCGTACTGTTATAACGTAATGATAGGTGATTATATCATTACATATTTTTCTAATTGTCTAATTATGTTTTGACCAATTTCTAACATAATAAAAAGGCCTTTAAATAGTGTCTTTCAAACTGTCGGCAAAGTTTTTACTTTGTTGGCAGTTTTGTTGTGCACGCTTTCAGCGGGCACTGCTTCAGCCTGTAGTCTTCGGCGAGTGCGATTCCCGCAGGAGTCGGCCCAAGTCACTGCCAATATTATATAAATTCAACACTGTTGCTGTTTATTATGTTAAATAAAGCAATTGATAAAAAGATTAATATGAAATGATTGCTATCTCTGAAGGAGTTTCTTATAAACATTGTTATAGTCCTTTAAATAGGGCATTTTTATTTTAAGTTAACCGTATATTATTAATAGCAACACAACAAAGCCACCTAGTTATAGGTGGCTTTCAGTCATTAAATATAGTTATTTCGCAAAATGTATTATATTTCGCTATTGGAGAACTTTCTTTATATTATCAAATATTAATCGCTAATGTAGCTAATTTAAAAAAGCAGTAAAAAATAGATTAATTAAAGTAAAAAAAGAGCGATGAATCGAAATAATCACAATGAGTGTATTGAATGATTATGTGTAATTAATTTAATGAAGTTAAATTCGTTTTAAATTTTTTACTTTTTGAAGCTGAATATTTACTAAGTAGTGAAATTGCCTAGTAATATTATATAAAATTATTCTAATATTATATTTATAAAGTGAGTTTGACAATATATATATAAATCTTAATGATTTATTAATTTTTTTGAGGTAGATTTAATGTATATAAACACAATTACTGGCAAAGAGATTGAACAGTTAAGCAATCGATACAGTAAGATAATATTTATTAGAAATTTACTGTTATTACATAGTATTAGAAGTTATAATATTAAATAATTTAAATTGTACTTTAATATTAAGAGTTTATTAATTAGTTGAATATATTTATAGAAATTTTAAAAATAAAAGAGGGATATTATAGTCAAGTCCAGACTCCTG
>NZ_JAFEQJ010000031.1:0-22326 GCF_016890655.1 Staphylococcus sp. GDY8P72P
ACAGGAGTCTGGACTTGACTAGTTCGATGAATGGTTATATATAGCATAATTTAAAATAGTAAAGATTTTGATGACATACGCAAATGAAATACAGAGCTTAATATGTACAATTAATTTAATAGAGAAAATTAAATTAATTGGAAGGATATTTTTATAATGAAAGGTAAAATTAACTTAATCTTTATTAACGCGCTAGTGTTCATAATATATCTATTAATATATATTTCATTAGCCATAAACCATTTTGTAATTATGAAACTAGAAGTAACTAAAGCATGGTTTGGATCGTCTTTGATATTAGTAATATTTGCATTAGTATTTATTTTAACAATGAAAAATAAAGAAGTTTCTGAAAAAGCATTAAAAGTAATAGGAATTACATTTGGTGTAATTATAATTTTAAGTTCTGTATTATTTTTGATCTATATAAAATATAATAAATTTAATGATTGTAGTATTTTTTTAATAATTTTTCATATCGCTATGGTTTTAAATATTATACATGAAAGTTTAATGAAATATAAAATGGTATATTTCACGATGCTAGTATTAATAATTAACCTTTACATATTATATACGCAAACATAAATAAAGAGAGAAGTTGTCTCTCTTTATTTATGAATACTGTTCATCTAAGTGGCATGTAAAAGCAAGTTTATTTTGAAAAGAAAACCTTCATGTCATAAATTAACCTTAATATCAAAAAAAGCATCGGTCCAATTCATATGGCCCAATGCTAAACTTTGTTTGGCTTTATACTTGTACATAAAAGTTACCATTGCAGCAACTCTAAATTCATTATAACAGTATGAATATAATTGTGTATTACCTTTTATAGGATAGTAAATATTAACTTAATATAAGTAAAATATTATGATGGAAGTAGTGGTTTGATTAGATTTTTAATCATTAAAAAAGTAGTACTTGCTAAGTAAAGCAGTACTACTTTTGCTATAGTTGTAAGTAAGATTTTAGTCGTTTGGTAGCGACTAATTAAATTATATCAAGAAATAAGCGTTATTTATCTAGTTTATCAATCATAGTAAAAAATCGATGCGTTTAGTAAAAATTGTACCAATTATCAAATTTATATATACTACTAATTACTGTAGACTCAATATTTTACTTTCATTTATATAATATTTACTGTTATAATTAAAAGCATTTACAAAATCCTGTAATCTAATTTAATATACTGGTATAGGTAGTTCATGCCTATACCTTATGTTTTCTATTATAATAATTTAAAGTTTATTTAGTATTGCATAATTTACTTTACCTCTCTTATTTTAATAAGGGAGGTTTTTAATTTTAATTATACATTTTAAGTTTTAATTAAAGCACATCTAAAGACTATGAAATAGGAAATTTAACGTTTAGTAAAATTATAAAATCTATCACTTTAACGGGAAATATAGCGAATTTTTACTTCTGGAAATACAATTTTTACTTTAACTATTGAATACATAGATATAGTAAATGATGGATGTTATTTTAAGGGCAGGACTTATCTCATAGTCCATAGTCCTATGTTTGTTATACCAACATTTAGTTCTCCGCAGATATTTATCTGCGGTTTTTAATTTTATAATATTTTAACATTTCATTTTTTTACATTAATAAATACAATTTTATAAAATCATTGAGGCTGGGACAATATTGATTCGTCCTAGTCTCTTTTCATATTGGCAGTAGCTGACTGCATTGAAAATGCGCTTCAAACCAAGCTTGTTTCAATACTAGTCATCCTTGCCGGGGTGGGACGACGAAATCATTTTTTCAAAATCAGATTTCTGTCCCACTCCCTTTTTACGTCAATTAACTATTGAGTACAAATTTTGAACCTTTTATACATTTAATTAAAAGTAGGTTATTTGCAAGTTAGTTTTCATTTTCTTTAATTGTTAAATTTCTCAATATTTAAGTAGATTTTACTTGTGAAGTTATGTTTTTTACTAATATTCGAAATGCTATTTAATAATGATCTGTATTGAAATAATATTTTGAATAATAAAGTTTTCCAATTTGTGATTAGAAAGATAGTTATTAAGAAAATTTTCATTATTGGAGACTTTATGAATATACATTTAAAATCCATATTTATATAAAAGGAGAAGAGGTTATTTAATGAATAATAACAAAAAGGTTCAGAAATACTCTATTAGAAAATATAGTGTTGGCGCAGCATCAATATTAATTGGAACATTATTATTTTTAAATCCAAGTACTGCAGAAGCACAAGAGTTAGAACCTAAATCTAATGAAACAACAACAAAAGAAAATGAAGAACTTTCACAAGGTAATGACGTAACAAATACAGATGAAGTACAAGAACAAGAACTACCAGCAGAAGTGAATACTTCTCAAAAAACTGATGAACCATCAGACGTTGAAGAAATAAGTTCACAAGAAGAAAAAACGCAAAAGCTAGATGAAGTAGAAGCGCAAGAAGTAACATCAGAAGAAAATAAAGTTCAAAGTACAGATGAGTCAAAAAACAAAAAAGAAGTAACTAGACAAAAAAGTAACGAACAAAATGCAGATGAAGCACTTGAGCAAGAAGTAAATACACAGGTCAACCAAATTCAAAACTTAGATGAAGCAACTGACGAAGGGAAAGCACCTTTAGAAGAAAAAGAAGTGCAAAAATCAGATAATGAGCAAACGCAAAAAGTAAACGAACTGCAAAACATAGATGAGTTAAAAGGCAAAAAAGAAGTATCTTCACAAAATAAAGCAACGCAAAAGTCAGGTAAAAAAAATGAGCAAGAGTTTACACCTGAAGTAAAACAACAACTAAACAACGATAATTCAATCGAAGAAGTAACACAAGAAGTGAAGGAAGCACAAAAAATAAGTGAAGCACCTAATCAAAAAGTAAAGCTCAATATTAAATCAACATCTCTAAAAAGAAGTAAAAGACAATTGCCTGAACTACCACCAAGTAACACGGATATACCAGTAGTACCTTTACAAAACCGTGCAGCTAGTCATACATTTTCACCACGCTCAGTAAGTAGTTCATATCAAGCAAGGTACTTTTCTTCGATGCGTGGGTTTAATGATATAACAACAAATTCTACTAGAAGAGATGCGATTGAAATAATAGAAAAACATAAACAGCATCTTACAGAAAAAGAACGAGAATTTTATTTACGTAATATCGCAAGAAAATTAAATTTACCAAAGAATGAAAAAACGTGGAATAATTTATTTAGAAATAGTATTGATAATAAGTTGATTGGTCGAAAAGTTGCTAAAAATCAAGTTAATGACGTTAATAAAGTATTGGAAAGTATGAAAAATTTAATAAATAACCGACAAGGGAATTTTTACACAGAGATATCAAACAACAATGTGAAAAAAATTACAGCCAATGATTTACGATATGTTAGCACTGAAAAAAGAGGTGGAAAATATGTTGTAAGTTTTGATTTGACTAAAGAACTTGGGTCAGGGGTTAAAAGATTTGAAACACTTTCATTAAAAGTAAATGATTCACTAAACTCAAAAATTGAAAAAGTTCTAGTTGATTATATACCACATAAAGGACTTGCTGAAGCAACGAAAACTTTAAATCGTGATAAATTAGGTTATTATAGTTTTACAACAGAACCAAAGAATAAAGCTGGAGCTTCCGCAACTTTTAAATTAGTACTAAAATCAGCAACTGAAATTGATAGTGCAAAAGATCAAATTGGTGTTCAATTAATTAGTGACACAAACTATCCAAATCCGGTGCACGGAGTTAATTTGGAATTAAAAACTGTCAATATGAAGCCTATTGCTCAAAAAGTTAACAGTGATATTAAAAAAATCAAAGAACAAGAAGCTAAGGGGCAAGTGCAACCACCGGTAGATAATCAAGCGAAAGATGAAGCAACAAAAGCAGTAGTGGAAGCTGAACAAGCAGAACAAGCTGCGAAAGATAAATTAACAAAAGCTAACGAAGATGGTGTTATTAATCCCAACGAACATAAAGAATTAGAAGAAGCGTCTAATCAAGCAGATACAAAGAAAAAAGCAGCAGAAGCGAAAGTAAATGCTTTATCTGAAAATCAAAAGGGAGATTTGCCACAAAGGTTAGATAAATTAACAGGTATTGTAGTCCCAAATATCAACGACAAAGATAGTAATGGTGTGGCTGATGACTTAGATCAAGCAAAAGATGAAGCAACAAAAGCTGTGGAAGAAGCTGAACGAGCTGACAAAGAGGCAAAAGAAAAGTTAGCTAATGCCAATAAAGATGGAGTTATTAATCCAAACGAACATCAAGAATTAGTAGCAGCATCTAAACAAGCAAAAGAGACAAAAGCAGCAGCAGAGGCAAAGGTAAATGCTTTATCTGAAAGTCAAAAAGGAGACTTACCACAAAGGTTAGATAAATTAACAGGCATTGATGTCCCAAATATCAACGACAAAGATAGTAATGGTGTGGCTGATGACTTAGATCAAGCAAAAGATGAAGCAACAAAAGCTGTGGAAGAAGCTGAACGAGCTGACAAAGAGGCAAAAGAAAAGTTAGCTAATGCCAATAAAGATGGAGTTATTAATCCAAACGAACATCAAGAATTAGTAGCAGCATCTAAACAAGCAAAAGAGACAAAAGCAGCAGCAGAGGCAAAGGTAAATGCTTTATCTGAAAGTCAAAAAGGAGACTTACCACAAAGGTTAAGTAAGTTAACCGGCATTGATATTCCAGGAATCAACGACAAAGATAGCAATGGTGTTGCGGATGATTTAGATCAAGCAAAAGATGAAGCAACGAAAGCAGTAGTAGAAGCTGAACGAGCTGACAAAGTTGCGAAGGATAAATTAACTAAAGCCAATGAAGATGGCGCTATTAATCCGAAAGAATATCAGGAGTTAGAAGAAGCATCTAAGAAAGCAAAAGAGACAAAAACTACAGCAGAGGAAAAGGTTAATGTTTTACCTGAAAGTCAAAAAGGAGACTTACCAGAAAGATTAGACAAATTGACAGGCATTGATATTCCAAACATAAATGACCAAGACAGCAACGGCTTGGCAGATGAGTTGGACGGTACGTTAATTGATGTAACTAAGGCAGTAGAAGCTGCGAAACAAGCTGATGCAAAAGCGAAAGAAGCACTAGTTAAAGCCAACACAGATGGGAAAATTAGCCAAGAAGAAGTCAACAAATTAACAGATTTAGCTAAACTAGCGAGAGAAACAAAAGCGACAGCAGAAGTATTAGTCGAAGAATTACCAGAAACACCGAAACAATTAAAAGAAAAGAAAGCAGAATTTAATGAAGTATTAGGTCAACTAACGGGTATTGTAGTACCTACAGTGACGAGTAATGTAGTACCAGGACAACAAGACAACATGAATCAGGCAAAAGCCGAAGCAATGAAAGTTGTAGAAGAGGCTGAACGAGCTGACAAAGTTGCGAAAGATAAACTAACTAAAGCCAAAGCAGATGGCGCTATTAATCCAAAAGAATATCAGGAGTTAGAAGAAGCATCTAAGAAAGCAAAAGAAACAAAAGCTACAGCAGAGGCGAAAGTAAATGCCTTACCAGAAAAACAAAAAGAAGAAATGCCACAAAGATTAGAAGCATTAACAGGAATCAATGTTCCAGGAATTAATGACAAAGATAGTAATGGTGTCGCTGATGATTTAGATCAAGCGAAAGCTGAAGCAATGCAAGCTGTTGAGGAAGCTGAACGAGCTGATAATATGGCGAAGGAAAAGTTAGCTAAAGCCGTAGAAGACGGAGCTATTAATCCAAAAGAACATCAGGAGTTAGAAGAAGCATCTAAGAAAGCAAAAGAGACAAAAGCTACAGCAGAGACAAAGGTAAATGCTTTACCTGAAAGTCAAAAAGGAGACTTACCACAAAGATTAGAAGCATTAACAGGAATTAATGTTCCAGTAATCAATGACAAAAATAGTAATGGTGTTGCGAACGACTTAGATCAAGCAACAGCCGATGCAACTCAAGCTGTAGAAGAAGCTGAACAAGCGGACAAGGTGGCAAAAGCAGCATTAGCAAAAGCTAACGAAGATGGTGTTATTAATTCAAAAGAACATCAAGATTTAATAGACTTAGCTCAACAAGCTGAAGCAACGAAAAAAGTTGCCTCAGAAAAAGTAAATGCCTTACCACAAGATAAACAGGTCAACTTACAAGAAAGATTAGATAAGTTAACAGGTATAAAAGTACCAAATGTAAATAGTGATGTATTACCAACAGCACCAAGTGAAGACGATAAAGAAATGAAGCCGGAAGTATCAGGTGAAGATGGTAAAGAAACGACACCAACAGCATCAAGTAAAGCCGGTAAAGTCATGACACCAGAAGAATCAAGCAAAGGTGATAAAATAACAGTATCAAATGCGTCGAATGAAAATAGTAAAGTGATGAAACCAGAAGTATCAGGTGAAGATAGTAAAGAAACGATACCAACAATACTAAGCGAAGATGGTAATGAGGTGACGTCAGAAGAATCAGGCAAAATTAATAAATTAACGACACCAACAGCGGCGATTGAAGATGTGAATAAAGTAACACTAGAAGAATCAAGCAAAGATGATAAAGAAACATCATCAACAGTAACAAGTGAAGTAATTGCTCCTAAAGCATTAAGTAAAGACGGCAAATCAATGTCATCAGAAAATCTAAATAATAATAGTAACAATACTATAAATGAGTTATCAAAAACAGGAAACGATGGTATTAATAGTTATATTTACACAGGTGTATTAGCCTTATTTGGATCACTATTACTGGTTGTAAGAAGAAGAAAAAATAAATCAAATTAATAATCAAAAGGCGTTAAACGTATAATACGTTTAACGCTTTTTAATAATTTAAAATATATAAGGACTTCAGACGAGAAGGGGTAAAGTTTTGAAATATGCAAATTAATAAAATTGGAACCATTTTTTCCATCGATAACCTATTAATAAAGCAATGTTCATCATGATATGGATAATTTCAAATTCATAACCACTAACGTATCCTCGTGAAAGTTTTAATGTGAAAATTGAGCCTAACATGACACCAATATAGAAAATATTTACATATGGCGTTAAAAATCCGATAAGTAAAGCTATACCACCGATAACTTCACCATATGAGAGCAACAAGGCCATTGTTGGTGATAAGCCTAAAGAACCTAAAAAGTTATATGTTCCTTGTAAATCAACAAATTTTAATGTGCTATGGACTAAAAAAGAAGTTGCTAACATCAGTCTAATTATAAGTAAACTGAATCTCATGCGATTAATAGTTTGATTTTCAATATGAGGGGATAAATGTTTATTCTTAAATGACATAATTTTCTCCTTATTGTTAGTACTAAAATTTATTTAGAGTGTGTCTAAAAACTATATTTAAGATATTAACAAATTGAAATGGTAGAAGTTTATGCTTGTCATAACTAGTAAAATATAAACCAAAGTTAGCAATAAAGTAGATATAAAGCTCTAATTTAATCAGTAAAAGATTTATGTTTTACTAGATTAAAGTCATATTTTACTAACAAATAATAAACAATCACAGAAATAACAGATATTGCTATAATAAATATAGGTGTTGAAACACCATTTATCTCCATTAGTAACTTATAGGGTTAGAGACAATCGCGTTTGCGGTTGTCTTTTTTTATAAATTTAGGGAATCATTTTGAAGTATTCTAAGGAACATGACTTACTAATATTATTTTTAAGACTAATCAACCTATAGATTTTTACATTTTTTACTTTTAATTTTACTTTAATTACTGAAGTGCATTTCAAACAATAAAATAATGATACAATGCCGTTGTATTTAAATATAAATACATTTATTTATGTTTAAATATTAAATGGCATTTTTCTTTTGTATTACTCAAGATATAAAGCCATCCATACAAAATTAGAAGGAAGGTGATTAATAAGAAGTAAATGATAGTGGTTTTAAAACAATAATACTCAGGTTTAAAACATAGGAGGACTTATGAAGCGTGCAATTAATATTACAGAGATATCAAGAATTTTCAAAAATTATTTGCTCTTTATCATTATCTTGCCTTTATTATCTCTAGTGGCAAGTATAGTAGTTACATTTTTTCTAATTGAAGACAAATATGTAGCAACAACCCAGTTATTGATAAATCAAAAAGAAAATACACATCAAAATGTTCAAGATATACAAAGCAATATTCAATTGATCAATACTTATTCTGAAATTGTTAAAAGTCCAAGAATTTTAGGTAAAGTTGCAAAAGAATTAAAAGGACAGTATGAAGCGGATGAAATAAAGAACTTTTTAAATGTAACAAATCAAGCGAATACACAAGTTTTAAATATTTCTATTTTTCATAATGACAAAGAAGTAGCAGAACAACTTGCAAATACAGTAGCTAATGTTTTTAAAAAGGAAATTCCTAAAATCATGAAGGTGGATAATGTGTCGTTGTTATCTAGTGCAACTAAAACAGGTCATCAGGTTGCGCCAAACGTACCTTTAAATTTATTTATAGGTTGGGCTAGTGGATTGTTAATATTATGCATTATTATTTTCATTAAAGAGATAACTGATAAACGAATAAAGTCAGAACAAGATGTTTATGACCAGATGAACTTACCAGTGTTAGGCAGCATTCAATATTTTAAATAGAAAAGAGGAGACTAATGTTTAAACGTAATACTAAAGAACAATCAACACTGTTTGTACATGACAATCCTAAATCTATTGTCAGTGAGAAATTTCGAACAATAAGATCAAATATTATGTTTTCCATTGCAAATACTAGTGATAATAATATACTTGTCACTTCGGAACATGCATTGTCAGGCAAATCCACAGTTTCTTCAAATATTGGTATTTCTTATGCTCAGGCAGGGTATAATACGTTAATTATAGATGGTGATATGAGAAAGCCTACGCAACACTATGTGTTTCAATTATCTAATTTGACTGGTTTATCAAATTTAATAATTAATAAAACGACGTTTAATGATGCTATAAAAGCTACACATATTGACAATTTAAGTGTTCTGACTTCAGGACCTATACCACCTAATCCATCAGAATTGATTGCATCTAATAAGTTCAAGCAGATTTATGACATAGTATCTAAAGATTATGATTTCATCATTATTGATACACCACCAGTTAATACGGTTACTGATGCTCAATTATTTGTACAACATACAAAAAATGCAGTATTAGTAATTGATACTGAAAAAAATGATCGTGATGAGGTGAAAAAAGCACAAGAACTGCTAAACGCTGCAGGAGCTAAAATATTAGGTGTCATATTAAATAAAATGAAAGTGACAAAATCATCGAGTTATTACTATTACTATGGAACTGATTCAGATGATTGATATGCACAATCATATATTACCTGCTATAGACGATGGTCCTCAATCAATTGATGGTACATTAAAATTATTACGACAGGCAAAACAACAAGGCGTAACAGGTATTATAGCTACGCCTCACCATTTAAGCCTTAAGTATAATAACCCTATAGAAACAGTAATAGAATCAATAAATAATGTGATGCAAATACCCGAAGTCATATCTATATGTTTGCCAATTTATCCAGGCCAAGAAATAAGAATTTCAGATAAGATTTTAACTGATATTAAAAATAACCAGATTATTGGTTTAAACTATTCTAAGTACTTACTTATTGAATTTCCGTCTAATGAAATTCCTCACTATTCACAACAATTATTTTTTGAATTACAACTTCAGCAATTTATACCAATAATAGCGCATCCAGAACGAAATAATGTTTTTTTAAAGCAGTCAGATACTTTGTATTATTTAATTAAAAATGGGGCTTTAAGCCAATTAACTATTGCTTCTGTACTAGGAAAATTAGGAAAAAAGATACAAAAATTTGCATTGCAATTAATTGATCATAATTTAACACATTTTATTGCTTCTGACGCTCACCATTATTGTTATAGACCGTTTGAAAATAATCAGTTGTATCAAAATACAAAATTAAAACACTATGCTTCAGAAATAACTCAAATGCTAAAAAACTCACAGTGCATCATTAAAGATGAATCTATATTAAAAAAACAACCGTTAAAAATTGATAAACGCTTCTTGAAATTATTTTAGATAAGAGAGGTGAATTGAATGACACACATCAATGCAAAACAACGATTATTCATCCTTATAATGATTGATTCTATTATTGTTACGTGCTCAATCTTTTTAGGAGACTTTATATTAACTCCTTTTTATGAAATTAATTCTATGCATAAATTATTTATTACATCTATCTGTTTACTGGTTTGTCATTTTCTAACTGCATATTTTTTTGATTTATATCATAGGGCATGGGAATATGCGAGTATTAATGAAGTACTACTTATTGTTCGATCTGTTTCAACGTCTATACTATTAACTTTAATTATTATTTCTGTAATTACATGGTCACAACCTTTTTATAGTTTGTATTTTATAACGTGGATGTTACATATTATTTTAATAGGTGGGTCACGGTTATTTTGGCGAATATATCGCAAGAAGGTAAATGGTGCACCGGTTTATAAAAAACCAACATTAATTGTTGGTGCGGGAGAAAGTGCGTCGTTATTAATAAGGCAAATGTTGAACAGTCCAAGTATGGCTATGGAACCTGTAGTAGCTGTTGATGATGATTATAATAAGCAAAATATAGTGTTAACAGAACGAGTGAAAGTGCAAGGTTATACTACGGATATACCAGATCTTGTAAAACGATATTGTATAAAAAAGATAATTATTGCAATACCTTCAATTGAAAATAAGAAAATGAGGGAGATAAACCGAGTTTGTAATATCAAAGGTGTTTCTTTATTTAAAATGCCTAATATTAATGATGTATTAACAGGCGAACTTGAAGTGAATCAATTAAAACGTGTAGAAGTAGAGGATTTATTAGGGCGCTCCCCAGTGGAGTTAAATATGGACCAGATCGCGCAAGGACTTACAGATAAAACAGTGCTTGTTACAGGTGCTGGTGGTTCGATAGGTGCTGAAATATGTAGACAAATTTGTCAATTTGAACCTCGAAAATTATTAATTTTAGGACATGGTGAAAACAGCATATATTTAATACATCAAGAACTGATGAAACAACAATATACCAATATTGAAATTATACCTATAATTGCTGATGTACAAGATAGAAAGCAAATCAACAATATTATTAAACAATATAAACCTTTTGCTATTTATCATGCTGCAGCACACAAGCATGTACCATTAATGGAAATAAATACAGAAGAAGCATTTAAAAATAATGTAATTGGTACAAAAAATGTTGCGGAATTAGCTAAACGACATGCTGTACAGAAGTTTGTCTTGATTTCTACAGATAAGGCTGTAAATCCTTGTAATGTAATGGGAGCAAGTAAGCGTATAGCTGAAATGATTATTCAAAGTCTCAATGATGAACAACATGTTACTCAATTTGTAGCAGTAAGATTTGGAAATGTCTTGGGTTCTAGAGGATCAGTTATCCCCTTATTTAAAAAGCAGATAGCTGAAGGGGGACCTGTGACTGTAACTCATCCAGATATGACGCGTTATTTTATGACAATACCTGAAGCAGCTAGATTAGTATTACAAGCTGGAGCATTAGCTAAAGGTGGAGAAATATTTGTGTTGGATATGGGTAAACCAGTTAAAATCGTCGAACTAGCAAAAAACTTAATTCGATTAAGTGGTAAAACAGAAAATGATATTAACATTGAATTTTCAGGAATTAGGCCCGGTGAAAAACTGTTTGAAGAATTGTTAAAAGATGATGAAATTTACCCGACTCAAATCTATGAACAAATTTATATAGGAAAATCTACAGTGTATCCTATTGAAAAACTCTATCCGTGTTTAGCTAAAATTAGAAGCGGTGAAATTAACATAATAGATTTTGCTAAGCGAAGTGAACATTATTTTGAATAAATCGTTTGCTTGTTATTTATTAGGTAATATTTTGTTTGGCGTTAGTCAATGGCTCATTATTTTATTAATTATAAAGCTAGGAACGAGTATAGAATTAGGTGTATACACATATGGCATCGCTGTTATAGCACCGTTAATTTTGTTTATGTCTTTTGGCTTTAATACATTAATAGTGACTGATAATTATCTTGAAAAACAAACAATGGTCATGTTGAGATGTTATTGCCTAGTCGTAACACTACTATTTTATAGTGCTATCGTAGCTTTTTTTACGAATTTAACACATACGTCATTTCTTTTATTGATTGTAGTTGCAGTTAGTAAATTGGCTGAAGCTGCATTAGATATTAATTTTGCATATTTAATTAAACTACAAAAATACGGGGAAATTGGCCTTTATAAAATATCAATGACTTGTATTCAACTTATTTTACTAATCATCTGTTATGTTTATTTTCATTCATTAACAATGGCCGTATTTTTATATAGTGTGATTATATTGATTATGTTTATACGACTAAATATAAAACATTTATTTAGAGCTATATCATGGTCAGTTAGCTTGAAATTACTGAAATTAGGATTGCCGTTATCAATTACACTAGCGTTATCATCATTAAATACCAACATACCTAAATATATATTAGAGTCTGTTTCGACTATAGAAAATGTCGGAATATTTAGTAGTTTACTTGTCATTTATTCAGCTGGTAATACTTTGTTTTTTTCTATATATAATTATTTTTTACCTAAAGTTGTTGAGAAAAAATCAGACACATCTTATTTATGGAAAGTATTATTAACAATTTTGGGACTACTCTTTACCACTCAATTAATATTAATTTTGGTTGGAACTAATAATTTATCGGTTATACTTCAAACACTGTTTACTTCGTCATATGTACATCTACAAAAGGAATTTATGAATGTTATTGTTGGTAGCATTTTTGTATATGCTAGTATTTTATTTGATTTATTTATCAACGCTTATCAAAAATATATTTACAATACATTTATTCAACTACTCAGTGTAGGTTTAGTTGCTATTACATCGATAGTGTTAATACCATATTTCGAAATATATGGGGCAACACTTGCATTTTTAATCTTTGGGATTACGGTAAGTATTACAAAATTAATAATATCTATCATGATTATACAGAGGGGTAACATATGACAGTTAAAGAAGTAGGGGTCATCATTAGTTCAATCGCTTGTTTAATCATTTTTATGTGGTTAAATTACAGCAATATATTGTTGCTACTCTGTATCAACGTGCTTATATTTCTGTGGTTATTCTATCGGGAATATAATAGGAAATTTATTATCATCTTGCTTATCCAGTGGTTGATGTATGTCATATTATTAGTTATTCATCAATATTTTTATGCATTACCAGGGTCAGGGAATGATGATTTACGTTTTGAAGAATTGGCGCAACGTTTTTATATAAACTATTTATATAGCGTGAACTTAGAGATTTTTCAAAATTCAGCGTTTTACTCACAAATGATTTCGCTGTTTTACCTTTTTGGTACACCTCATATTTTGATACCAGGTTTATTAAATATAACCGTCCATAATCTTACTGTAATGCTGTTATATCATATTTGTGTACATTTATTTAAGAATACCAATGTAGCAAATATTTCAACCATTATTTATATTTTATATCCACTTCACATTACTTCAACTATTATTACTTTAAGAGAAATTTATATTACCTTTTTTATTTTATTGTTTATTTATGCATTATTGTTATATCATCGTCGAAATAACAAATGGCATTTAACTATATGCGTTATCGCAATTGGTTTAGGTTCCTTATTTCATATTGGCTTATTAGGATTATTGCTTATATTAGCAGTGTATTTTATGTTTTTATCAGCTCATTCAGCAATAGTAAGAGTTTTTTTAGTGTTAGCTATCATTTTAGGTTTTATTGTGTTGATTACTTATAATGAGGATTCAAAACTGACCTCAACTTTAAAAAATGAGCAGCACTTGGAACCAACAACTTTTAAAGCTAGAGCGGATTACCTTCATATAAATGAAGAAAAAAATATACAGACTAAAACTAAGCAAATCATTTATTTTCTAGTAAAACCACTACCGTGGGAAATTAGAAATTTTTCAGACATTATTGGTGTTGTTAACATAGCATTCATACTATTAGGCACATATTTGGCTTTTAAAGCATATATGTATGAAAGGAATAAGGATATTTTAATTGTTTTATTAGCAATCTATATTGTATTTATCATCTTCTCTTTAGGTACATACAATTATGGTACTGCGTTAAGACATAGAGATAAAGTAACGATGTTATTTACGATGTTTATTAGCTATTATGCGTTCATATTAAGGAAGCGGTGATAACTATGATTCGACGTATATTAAAAGTTATGACAGCAATTTTAACACTTTTACCTAAACGCTTATCTTTATTATTGTATGAACTTAATAGTAATACGAATTGCACATGGCAAATTGCATTACGATACTGCATTGTAGGAAGTTTATGTAAAGCAATTGGCCACAACGTTTATATCGGTAAACGTGTTACTTTAAAAAACATTGAAAATATCACAATAGGCGACAATGTCAGCATTCACGATATGTGTTACATCGATGGATATGGCGGTGTTAAGATAGGCAATAATGTATCTATTGCTCACAATACCTCCATATTGACATCAACACATACTTGGTCAGACCAATCTATACCTATTAAGTATAACCAAGTTATAGCAGGTAAGGTTGTTATTGAAGATGATGTATGGATTGGATGTGCGGTCAGAATATTATACAAAGTAACTATTGGTCAGAGATCAGTAATAGCTGCTGGAACTGTTGTGACTACAAATTTACAATCTGGTTGGTTAGGAGCTGGCATACCTATGAAACATAAAAAGAAATTGGAGGATTGGTGATATGAAAGTATTAATAACAGGCATAGCTGGTTTTATTGGTTCACATGTCGCTAGTAAATTACTACAAGCGAATATTCAAATTGCAGGAATTGACAATTTAAATAATTATTATGATGTGTCATTAAAACATGCCCGCCTAGACAATATTGGGAGAGAAAATTTTCCTTTCTATCAAATTGATATAGCAGACTATGAAGCTGTTAATAAAGTTTTTTTACAAGAAAAACCTGATGTTGTAATTCATTTAGCAGCACAGGCAGGTGTGAGGCATAGCATTAAAGTGCCACACAGTTACATTCATTCTAATATTGTTGGTTATTTGAATATTTTAGAATGTTGTCGCTATTTTCATGTTGAGCATTTAATATATGCTTCATCGAGTTCTGTATATGGTGCTAATAAAGCACAGCCATTCAGTACTGCAGATCCTGTTGACCATCCGATAAGTTTGTACGCGGCCACTAAAAAAAGTAATGAACTTATGGCTCATAGTTATAGTGCATTATATAATATTCCGACAACAGGACTCCGTTTTTTTACTGTTTATGGTCCATGGGGGAGGCCAGACATGGCATTATTCAAATTTACGCGCGGTATTTTAGAAGAGGGCGAAGTGGATGTATATAATTATGGGAAAATGGCTCGAGATTTTACTTATGTGTCTGATATTGTTGAAGCCATTTACCGTTTATTAGGACACAAACCTGCTCCTAATGCTAATTGGGATCCTTACCATCCAAATCCTAGTGATTCTTTTGCGCCCTATAAAATATATAATATTGGTAATAATCAACCTGTTAATATACTCGAATTTATCGAAGCTATTGAAACTAAGTTAGGAAAAAAATGTATAAAAAATTTCAAAGATCTTCAACCAGGTGATGTGCCGAAGACGTTTGCTAATGTAGATGATTTATATCGACAAATAAACTTTAAACCATCAGTGACTATTACAGAAGGCGTAAATAAATTCATTGATTGGTATTTATCGTATTATAATATTAGTAAAGGATGTTGAACGTGGACAAAACGATAGCAGTAGTTGGCTTAGGCTATGTTGGATTACCTGTTGCTGTTGCATTTGCACAGAAATTTAAGGTAATAGGTTTTGATATTGATGAAGACAGAATAAAACAATTAAAACAAAATTATGATCAAACTTGTGAAGTGGCGGAACAAGCATTACTAGATACAACGATTCATTTTACTACTAAAAAAGATGTCTTAAAACAAGCTGATGTAATAATTGTAGCTGTACCTACACCAATAGATGATCATAACACACCAGATTTAACCCCATTAATCCATGCTAGTAAAATGATTGGTGAAATTCTTCAACCTGGCATGATCATCGTATATGAATCGACGGTATATCCAGGTGCAACAGAAGAAGTGTGTATACCTATATTAGAACAGCAATCTAATTTAAAATATAATGAATCCTTTTATGTAGGGTATTCACCGGAAAGGATTAATCCAGGTGATAAACAACATACTTTTGATACCGTTAAAAAAGTAGTGTCGTCAAATAATCCTGACATTGGTAAGGAACTTGCTCAACTTTATGAACAAGTAGTAACAGCAGGTGTTTATGTTGCACCAGCAATTAAAGTTGCTGAAGCGGCTAAAGTGATAGAAAATACACAAAGAGATATTAATATTGCATTAATAAATGAATTAGCCGTAATTTGTAAAGAAATGCATATTGATACTGTCGAAGTATTAAAAGCAGCAAAAACAAAATGGAATTTTTTACCATTCTCTCCGGGTCTCGTTGGAGGACATTGTATAGGTGTAGATCCTTATTATTTAACCTATAAAGCTCAGACGATTGGCTATTATCCTGAAGTTATTTTAGCGGGGCGACGTATTAACTCGAATATGGCGAAATATATTGTTGCTCAATTAGTAAAATTGATGATTCAACGTAATATTCCTGTTCATGGTGCAACAGTTAATATATTTGGTATTACATTCAAAGAGAATTGTCCAGATTTAAGAAACTCACAAGTGTTCACAATTATTAAAGAACTAAAAGCTTATAATATGACATTACAAATACATGATCCTGTGGCGGATAAAACCTTGGCACTTTCGTTGTGTGACATTGAATTGTTAACTGAAACAGTTATGACACCGACTGATATTGCCGTCTTTGCAGTAGGACATGATATATATATAGATAACAAAGCTAATTATCTAGAGCTCGTTAAACCAACAGGTATTGTGTGCGATATCAAGTCAATATTTGATGTTAAAGATATACTGAAAACGCAATACTTGTGGAGGTTGTAATTGTGAAAATATTACAAATTGCAGCATTAGAAGTGACACATACTAAATTATTAAAGCAACTAAATACTACATGTATTGAGCAACAATATGATGTTCATTGTGCTTGCTATACTCCTCAAAAACCTCAAAACTATTTTCAAGATAATATGTATTTTCATAATATTTATTTACCACGTCATATCAATGTAGTGACAAACTTTATATCACTCTATAAATTAATACAGCTAATGAAAAAATTGCGGCCTGATGTTGTACATGTACATACGCCAATTGCTGCAGTATTAGGTAGAATTGCTGCAAAAATAGCTAAAGTACCATGTATAATTTACACAGCACATGGTTTTTATTTTCACGAAAGTATGACAAATTTTAAATTTCAAGTGTATTTTAATATTGAAAAATGGATTGGCAGATGGTGTACAGATTATTTGTTTGTTCAAAGTAAAGAAGATTACTATGTTGCGAAAAAGGCTAGATTTTTATCAAAAAAGCATAAGAACAATTATGTGCATATTAGTAATGGTATCGACCTACGTGAGGAGTTTAATTATCACAAAATGGATGTTGCGGCCGTATCCCAGTTGCAAAGTAAATTAAAAATCACTCAATCTGACATAGTGATTACTTTTATAGGTAGACTAGTTAAAGAAAAAGGAATATTAGAGTTATTGTCTGCTTTTAGGCAAATAAATGATCATAGACTTAAATTGATAATTATTGGTGATCTACATCAAAGTGAACGTGATCAAATGACAATTAGACAATTAGAAAAATATCGTAATGAAAATAATATTATTTTTACCGGGTTAGTTCACAATGTAAATCATTATTTATATTTAAGTGATATCTTTTGTTTACCATCATATAGAGAAGGGATGCCTCGCTCAATATTAGAAGCTATGGCTATGAAAAATGCAATAATTGCAACTGACATTAGAGGTTGTAGAGAAGAAATAATAGACGGACAACATGGTTATTTAGTGCCTACACAGTCGAGTGATATGATTGCTCAAAGAATAAATGAGCTAATTACTAATCCACATAAATTAAAACAGTTCCAAGATGCAAGTTATCAAAGAGTTAATAAAAAATTTAACGAATTAGATGTTGTAGCAAAACAATTAGAAATATTTAAGATTATAGAAAGTAGTGACACATCATGTTAAAAAGGTACTTCGATATTGTGATTAGTTTATGTGTATTATTTATGGCTTTACCATTGTTAATAATAGTGGCTATTTTAATTCAAATAAGTATGGGGAGACCAATCATTTTTTGTCAACTACGGACAGGAAAAGATGCACAGCCTTTTAAATTGTATAAATTTAGAACGATGACTAATAAGTACGATGAGCACAATAACTTATTACCGGATGAAAAAAGAATGACGAAAATAGGAAGGTTTATACGTAGTACAAGCATAGATGAATTGCCACAACTGATAAATGTGTTAAAAGGAGATATTAGCATTGTTGGTCCTAGACCACTATTAATGGACTATGTAGCTCTATATAATGACAGACAAAAACAACGTTTATTTGTGAAGCCGGGCATAACTGGCTTAGCTCAAATTAGTGGTAGAAACTCATTATCATGGGAGCGGAAATTTAAATATGATGTATGGTATGTCAAACATCAATCAATGAAATTAGATTGCTATATTATTGCTAAAACAGTGATTAAAGTTTTATTACGTAAAGACATTTGTGCTCAAAACCATGTAACAACAAAGCCATTTAAAGGGTCTTCATCATGAAACCAGTAATGATTATAGGTAATGGCGGTCATGCCAGTGTAGTAACAGATGTAATAAAATCTCTGAATAATTATTATATAAAGGGATATTTAGATGATGTTCAAAAAGAATATATACGAAGTGACGGTTTAATTTATGATGCAATTGCACACATAGATCGTTATAAAGATAATTATTTCGTAATTGCTATTGGAGATAATCAACAAAGAGCAGCAGTGTACCATCGACTGGGGTTAGATGATCAATACTTTGCAACAATTATTCACCCAACTGCCATTATTGGCTCTAACGTAATAATACAAGCTGGCTGCGTAGTAATGGCTCATGCTGTTATACAAACAAATACATTTATTGCTAAACAATGTATTATCAATACTAAAGCATGTGTGGAACATGACAATAACATTCAAAGTTTTACGCATATTGGACCCAATGCTACCTTAGCTGGAAATGTTCATGTTGGCAGTGAATGTCTTTTGGGAGCTAGCGCAACAGTAGTACCTAATACCATTATTAGAAATAAAGTTACAGTTGGAGCAGGTTCGACAGTAATCAATGATATACAAAGTAATCTCACGGTTGTAGGTTCACCTGCACGACAAAGAGGTGATAACAAATGAATGATGAGAGAATTTACTTGTCACAACCACATATGGGTGGGAGAGAGCAATATTATATAAAAAAAAGCTTTTGCACAAAATTGGATAGCACCATTGGGTGATAACGTTAATCAATTTGAACATAAGGTGCGCAATTATGTTGGAAGGAATGCTGCCGTAGCAGTGAGTAGTGGTACAGCAGCGATACATTTGGCACTAATTGAATGTGGAGTAAAACAGAATGATTTTGTATTTTGTCCATCTTTAACATTTTGTGCAACTTGCAATCCTATATTATATTTAAATGCCAAGCCAGTATTTATTGATTCGGAAATTGAAACTTGGAATATGTGTCCTCAAGCACTTCAAAAAGCATTTCATCAATACGAACGTCAAGGTTTAAAGCCTAAAGCTGTTATCGTAGTGAATTTATATGGACAGCCGGCAAAATATAATGAGATTTTAGATATATGCGACTATTATGATGTGCCAATTATTGAAGATGCAGCTGAATCACTAGGCTCTATATATAGTAATTGTCACAGTGGGAACATAGGTAATTATAGTATTTTATCTTTCAATGGGAATAAAATTATAACAACAAGTGGTGGAGGTATGCTGTTATCCAATAATGAACATGCTATAGCACATGCTTTATATTTAGCCACGCAAGCTAAAGAGGATGTTTTATATTATCAACATAGTGAATTGGGATACAATTATCGCTTGAGTAATATAAGTGCTGGTATAGGTATTGGACAAATGGAAGTCATCGACGAAAGAGTCGCACAACGAAGAAGGATATTTCAACGATATCAACAAGAATTGCAATGTATTTCTGCAATAACCTTCCAAGAAGAAATCGCAACAACCGTTTCTAATCGCTGGTTAACAGCTCTGTTAATCGATCCACGACAAAGCAATGTTACAGTTAAAATGCTATTACAAATGTTTGAAAAACATAATATAGAAGCAAGACATGTTTGGAAACCTATGCATTTACAACCATTATTTAAAAATTTTGATTTTGTTTCATTAGAGCAAGATAATGCGGGATACATTTTTGAACATGGTATTTGTTTACCTTCTGCTTCAAATATGTCGTTATTACAACAAGATAGAGTCATAAACATTTTACAGGACACGTTATTGCGACATCAGTTGTGAACAAAATGAACTAAAAGCTGAAGCGGTTAAGATCTCTGTAAGTTAATAATGCAATAGACTGGAACAATATTTTGCTCCAGTCTATTGTTATATATGTAGTTAATTATTTGAAAAGTGTTTAGCTAGATTTTTTAAATAACTGTAAAGTTCACTAGGGAACCCTATATTTTTAGCAGTAGTACCTTTATGATTATCAATGAACGCCTCGGGAGAAATAGAAAAAACACGCTGGAAGTTTTTTAAGTAAGTTGAATAAGATTTATAACCATATGATTTCCATATGTCTTTGTGGTTATTAGAAGATAGTATCTCTACAGCTAAACGATAAATTTTGACTTTCCTAATATATTTTATTAAGGATATATTCATTGTTTCAGAAAAAACGCGAGATAAATAACTAGAATTTACATAAAATTTTTCAGCAATAGTAGCTAATGTAAGATTTTCTTTATAATGTTCATTGATGTAGATTAAAACATTATTAATTAGTGGATTGGATGCTTCCAAATTGTGTTCTCGATAATAATTACCTAACCTAATAAAGTTAATTAAACGAATAATACTAATATCTGCATTAAAATAATCTTTTTCGTATATTGAAATGATGGTGTCCAGTAACTCTTTCTTAATAAAATTATCAATTTTACTTTGATCTAGTTCTAGATTGTCCCAATTGAATAATGAAAAACGATTAAAACTTAACTTATTAATATTTAAGGCAATCACTTTGCCTGAATTAATGAGTAGTTTTGGAGCTGAATAAGGTTGTATTAAAAAAAATTCATGTTTATGATAACTACCTAAATAAGCTTTATCATATAAAGTGACACTACCAGTTAAAACAAAAAAAATACTAATTGTATTAAAGCTTTCATTTATATTAATATCAGCATTGTGAATTTGATAATTATAATCCATTGTATCTCTCTTTCCTTCTTCATAGTATTGTGCCAAACCTATCATATCACTTACAATTGCTAAATAATTTACCATCAAAAGCAAATTATTTACTGATAATGGTCAAAAAATTAAAAGTAAATTTGATATGTCTAAAGTTGAAAAGCAATTGTGAGAAGGTCGTGTTTTTATAAAATATGATAATTAAACTATTGTATGTTTCGAGTATTATAAATAAATTAAAATAATCTTTTTGGAATTAATTAAGCGCTAACGGTGATCGTTAGCGCCGGCTTGGAGATATGAATTGAATATTCAAAAGTTTAAAGAGAATAATAAAAACATCCCTATAAGATATCATAGAGTAAATGACAACTACTCCGTTAGTAGAAGTAGCTAACTATATTATAACAAGGTCAAAGATAAATTTTATTATCATTTTGGAATTAGAAAAAAATAGCAGACGAATAGTAAAATAAAAACACTAGTCTAGGAGACTAGTGAAAAATAGTAATAGCAAAAGGCTATATTTTGTAATTCTATTGATGAAAATGAACGGTAACACAGTTACTAAAGTTATTTTTTTTGAAAGCACAGTACTATATACCATTTGTCTTCATAAAAACAGTAAAATGAAGACAACAAAATTATATCAAATCAAAATTTTTTATAATATATTTTTTGAGGATGTGTAAAAAAACTAATAA
This sequence comes from Staphylococcus sp. GDY8P72P, assembly GCF_016890655.1. Taxonomy (NCBI): domain Bacteria; kingdom Bacillati; phylum Bacillota; class Bacilli; order Caryophanales; family Staphylococcaceae; genus Staphylococcus; species Staphylococcus sp. GDY8P72P. The sequence continues at coordinate 22,278 of NZ_JAFEQJ010000031.1, forward strand.
TTAAAGTAAAAATTAAGCTTTATTATTTTGATAAAGTCCGTATAATTGT
>NZ_JAFEQJ010000032.1:0-3675 GCF_016890655.1 Staphylococcus sp. GDY8P72P
TCTATTTTTGATATTTAATGCTTCCATAATTTCTTTTACAGTATTTCCAGCTTATTTCATTTCAATCTTTTTATATTTTGTTTCTATTGAATAAGACATTATTTTCATAGAAAAAACACCTCCGTATGATTCATTTTAAATGAATTCAACGAAAGTGTTTTTATTTTATTCCCACTAATTGGGGTCAGTTCATTAATGCGAAAGGCTTATTTACGACCTGAAACACTTGTGTTTAATATGAATATTCAATTGAGTCAAATAATTGTTTGTAATTCTGTTTAGCACTTTCAAAAGTTAATTCAGGTTTTGTGTGAACATTTTGTAATGGCTGTTCGATAATAAGTTTCATATATTTTGTTAATTCAGATATATTGTCCTGCTCTACAAGGTAACCATTTTTACCATGGTCAATAATTTCAGAAGGGCCATATCGTACATCATATGAAATGACTGGACAACCTACATTGATACTTTCCATAACAGATAATCCAAAGCCTTCAAATGAACTTGTTAATAATGAAGCTTTTGATTTTTGGAATTCCATTAATGGATTATTTGTAAATCCATTTATATCAATATTATCTTGTAATTCCAATTCTTCAATTAATTGTTCTAGCTTCCGCTGTTGTCCGAATTCATCTCTACCATATATAGATAATTTAGTAGTAAATCCAGATTTTAGGAAGTTATGATATGCGTATAAGATATGATTGATTTGTTTCTCTTCAGCTATACGACCTATAAAAACAAATCTATCTAATTGCTCTACATTATCAGTAGATTGATGCGGCATTATAAAATGTGGAATTATTGAAATTTTATCAGGATCAATGTTAGTAACATTGAGTATATCTGATTTTTGTTTTTCTGTTAGTAGTAAATATTGGGTAACCTTTTGTGGATTTTCTAAAGCCATTTTATATGATTGGTTAATTGTTTTATTGTCATTTAAATGACTGCTATGAAATACGAGTATATTTTTAGTTTTATTTTGTTGGTTTAATAATGGTTTATCTAATAATCGTGCATCACAAAAGACAACATCATTTTCGTTAAATTTATTTTCAAAATAGTGTTGAAACAACTGCTTTTCTGTTTTGAAAGTCAGGTGTGGTCTGCCATGTCTATACGTTTGTATGTAAATTAAACTATTTTTTTCATTATCTTCGAACATCTTTGTACAATAAATATTTCCATTTTTGTCAAAGAACTCTTCATAAATTCGTTTTTTACTATTAGGTGAGTAATGTAATTTTTTATGTAATACACCATAATTATTGTATTGCCAACGCTGTATTCTTTTTTTACTTATGGGTGACATAAAATCTTCAAATTCAAGTATGTTAGTATTTTCTTTAAACTTTCTATAAAGAACATAGGTTTTATCGTTGCTATAATAACGCACTATATGTTTGGAAGTATCCACTACATGAGTTAAACCTTCAATTTTTACTGAAGTTTCTATATATGTTGTTGTGCTACTATCGTAAGGCTCTGAACATGAGAGTAACTTGTAGTCAGCCAACCAATCATAAATATTATCATAACGTATGTTTTCAGTTACTTTTCCTTCTGTTAAAAACTTTCTATAAACATCATTGTAATTAGCATTATAATTTGTAGTTAATATAGTAGTAGGTATATTTAACGCTTGATCTAAAAACTTATTTCTTGCTAATAATGATTTCGTTCTACCACCATGTAACAGTGGTAATGTTGATGTAACAGTGTATATCATTTGAAACCCCCTATACTGTAACACAACTCTTAATCTTAAAATTCATACAATGAACAATGTAAAAATGTTTTGTATTATTTTTCGATTCTCCCATGAGTTATGCTTATTTCCATTGCTACTAAAATATCGATTGCAATAACTGTAAAGTATGATTTTGTAATAATTTTTATTGCTGTGTTTTATACTAAAAAGTTTGTGTATAATAAACGGGTGTTGATTATAGTTATAAAATAAAATTCACAACAATTCAAAAATACATACTAACTAATACCAGAATATTTACAAAGATTATATTGAAAATTATTTTAGGTCCATATTTTTATTATAGCAAACGACATAATAAACTGATATAGAAATAACACAATAATTTTATAAAATTATTCGATGATATAAATTCTAGTTGCATAATTTGAATTAGGAAAAATGTGTTGAAAAAATAATAATATGAGCCATAAATACTTATAGTTTTATTCAGACAATTATATAACTAAAGATTACATGTAAGACTTGAATCTAGCTAAAAATAATAGTGTGAAATAGTGTTTTAAACGTTACTTCGTGGATAAATGAGTAGTGTAAATTATTAGAACTTTGTATTACTAACACACTTATTGATTAAATGAGAATTTAGTATTAGAGGGGAGTTGATGGTGCTATAATTTAAGTGGGAGTGTGATACATGATTATCAATGTTATTTTTTGTTCTGTTTTATTCAGCTTTTTGTATCAAATTTCAACGTTTTCAACGCTTTCTATTCGGCGTCTGTTCAAGCGTTCTCAATGTGATTTATGCCAAAAAGTACTACCATTGTATCGCCTAATTCCAGTCGTCAGTTATATTTTACAATGTGGACGCACACATTGTTGCAAACAGCCACTACATTATAGTTATTTCGTAGGGGAATTGACTGCAGTGGTTATAGGTATCTGTTTGTATCATTTTGATGTGATTTTAGACGATACTACTTTTCTATTACTTGTCCTTGTGTTACTCACTTTAGCTATTAATGACCTCGTAACTTTATCTATTCCACTACATATAATTGTTATTGCAGTAATTTGTGGTGTAGTATTAGCACCTTTTTATTTACCTCAGTTTTTTATCATTACTTTCGTATTACATTGCTTCTTTTTATTATTTAAGGATGCCATCGGGTACGGTGATATTCTCGTATTTTCATATTTAAGTTTATTTGTTCCAGCACCTCATCTATTACACATTTTCATGATTACATTTATCTTAGCTGGTATAATTGGTTTGCTTCATTGGCTTATTCATCGAAATGTTCAAGCCAAATTACCCCTCATACCTTTTATCTTTCTTGCACTAGTCATTACTTCTTTTAATATTATTCCATTTTAGGAGTTGAACTATATTGAAAATTAAAGATCTTGCAACTTCAGAAAAACCACGTGAGCGCTTGTTATATAAAGGAGCTGAACATTTATCTAATGCGGAATTATTAGCTATATTATTAAATACTGGGAGAAAGGGATTTTCTAGTATAGATATAGCACATGAAATCTTAAGTACTGTCGATAGTATTCATTATTTAAAAAAGTTAACTATTAGTGATTTGCAAAATATAAAGGGAATAGGTACATATAAAGCTATTGTATTAAAAGCTGCTTTCGAATTAGGAGAAAGAATGCATTCAGGTAGCATTGAAAGCCAAATCAAAATAACAAGTCCTCAAGATGTGGCAACATTTTTGATGGGAGAAATGCAACATTTAACACAAGAAATATTTGTAGCATTATTTTTAAATTCTAAAAATATAGTAATTAAAAAACAGACCATTTTTAAAGGGACGCTTACAAGCGCTATTGTACATCCGAGAGAATTGTTCAATGCGGCAATTCAGTGGGCAAGTAATGCAATTATTGTAGTCCATAATCATCCATCAGGGGATGCATTAAACATAGTATCCTAAACT
>NZ_JAFEQJ010000033.1:0-4940 GCF_016890655.1 Staphylococcus sp. GDY8P72P
TCGATGTTTGCTTATTTCGCTGTTATTGTGTTCGTCCCATTAATAGTCGTTGATGTGAATGGACTCTCTTCTGGACAGGCTGGAATGATATTGTTGCCAGGTGGTGTGGCTGTTGCAATCTTATCTCCCTTCGTTGGCCGTCTTTCTGATCGATTTGGGGATAAACGTCTGATAATTACTGGGATGACTCTGATGGGGCTGTCTACCTTATTCTTGTCCACCTATGCATCTGGTGCTTCACCTCTGTTAGTTTCCGTGGGGGTCCTCGGAGTAGGGATTGCTTTTGCATTCACGAATTCTCCCGCAAATAACGCCGCAGTAAGTGCACTCGATGCAGACAAGGTTGGTGTCGGAATGGGGATTTTCCAAGGTGCTTTGTACCTTGGAGCAGGAACTGGAGCAGGTATGATTGGAGCATTATTATCCGCTCGACGTGATGCTACTGAGCCGATAAATCCATTATATATATTGGACGCTATGTCCTACTCAGATGCGTTCCTTGCAGCTACAGGGGCAATACTCATTGCCTTAATAGCTGGATTAGGTTTAAAAAAGCGTGGGTAATAACTTAGTTATGTAAAGATTAGTTATTGTTTAGTTCATCTTCTATAGTTTAAGCTGTAAATAAATAGCTTAGGAATCACGCAAATTTGAATTTCTTAGAATAGAATACTTTTAAGTAACTCAACTTTCGTACACTGTTTTATTGGTGCGAAAGTTGAGTATGTTAAGGATGAAACAATGAAAACATTGGTGATCGTTTCTCACCCAGATATGCCAAATTCTCGAATCAATAAAGTTTGGGTAGAAAAAGCAGCGTCTTATTCAAACGAAATTACCATTCATGATCTTTATAGAGAGTATCCTGATTTTATTATAAATGTAAAAAGAGAGCAGGAATTAGTTGAAAATCATGATAATATTATTTTTCAATTTCCATTATATTGGTATAGTTCTCCTTCATTATTAAAAAAATGGATCGATGAAGTGATTATATATGGATGGGCTTACGGATCAAAGGGTAAAAGAATATTTTATAATCGAAAATTAGGATTAGCTATATCAGCTGGCGTAAAAAAAGGTGAATTTACAAGTATGGGTAAAAACAAGCATACATTAACCCAGATGTTAACACCATTCAAATCTTTATGTGCATAGATTCATGCTGAATATGTACCAGAGTTTGTACTTTACGGTGCTAATTCGGATATGAAGGGCGAAGAGATACAGAAAAGTGCTAATGAGTATTTGCAATATATTAAAAAGTATTATTTAAGAGCATAAAACACTTCTGCGATCATGCCAACAATACTAGAAGAAAGCCCATTTCCCCTTAACACATTTAGGGAAATGGGCTATTGAAGTTATTGAAGGTTTTAGCGATTTCATTTTAGGTAGCCAATTCAAAGTGCCCAATAAATTCCAAGAAACACAAATCTGCTAAAACAGCTTGCCATGTAATTTTTGAACTTGATCCTTTAACCGTTCATTCTCTTCTTCTAACGCCTTTATACGGCTTTTTAAGGTTTTTATTAATACGTCCTCTGAACGAGGGCTTTTACTAGGTTTACGGGGGGTTAACTCACTTATCTGCATCCCTCTTAATGTCTCCACTCTAGTTCTAATATCTTTTTGTTTGTAAAGCCATGACTTTGAAACATTTGCTTTTTGTGCAACGGAATTAAAATTAATCTTCTCTTCTTTCAATGCCATCTCTGAAATTGTCTTTTCAACCCTAATTCTTGTTTTCTCCGACTTGTCTTTAGCTAGCTGAACTATGGCAGTTGTGTTACCTTTTCTAATCATTTTAATTCGTCTCCTTTAACGAATGAATAATCTGTTCTAATCTATTTTTAACACGTTCATTGGTTTCAACCTGACGCTGCCATTGGTTTTGTTTAGCCCTATTTAGTATTTCTTTAGTTCGCTCTAAGTGCTCTTCATGTTCAGTAAGAAATTGTTTACTTGTACAGAAATTCGTACAATCTAAACATGCATTTGCGTGAGGACATGGTCCTGCAATTACTGGTAACCGACAATAGCCATTAGGAAGTGCCTGTGCATTGATATTCTTTTTAAACCATTGAAGATCTGTATTGTCAGCTTCAGTATTTTCCTCACTTAAATCCAGAATGCTACCGTTATTCGTTACTAAGGTTTCCTTAAATTTCGTAAATTCCTTCTTTAGGGTTTCATCAAAAATATGTGCATATCTTGCCGTCATTTCCGGTGATTCGTGACCCAAGAACTTCTGGACAATATGTTGTGGCACTCCGTTATTTATCATTCTAGTGCCAACTGTATGCCGAAAGGCATGAGCATGAAAACGAAAAATTTCTCCGTTGCTGTCCGTTATCTTTTCTTCATAAGCTAGTTCATTTAATTTAACCCTAAAGGTATCTTGTTTCAATGGTGAGCAATCTTTTCGGGGAAACACATATACACATCCATCATCGAGTTCATCAGCCACCCTTTGCTCTTGAACTAATATCAATGCAGCAATTTCTTTAGAAATAGGAATGATATGCTCTTTCTTCATTTTCCACTGATAATACTTTAAAAAGCAATCCCCTTCTTTATCGGTTATGACGCTCCCTTTTTTCAATGTACAAAGTTCACTGATACGCATCCCGCATTCTTGAAGTACCATAACCATTGTAGCAATATAAGGTTCCAATTTATCTAATTTCCCATTTAATTGTTCAAGTATATGTTCATCAATATAACGTGGTAGTGCCTTCGGCACTTTAGGGTAATCTTCTTGAAAGATAAGGATCTTAGAAGGTGTATCCTTCCAGTCATATCTTTGAATTGTAGTAAAAAAAACGTCTAAAGTAGATATTCGTCCAGTTACAGTACTGGGTTTTAAACCTTTTAAATTAATATAATTAAAATATTGCTCAATTTCATTTCTAGTTAATTGATGAATCCTTTGTATACCTTCACAATTTTTGTTCATGAAATTAAAAAATTCTTTTAATTTTGAAGCTATATCTACTACGTGAGAAAAGCTAGCTGTGTTTAACATTAGTTTACAATATCGCTTAACTATTTCTTTAAAATAATTATTCTTAAAACCCTTAAAGTTGATCGTATATTCGTAGGATGTTGGGTTTACCTTATCTTCCGGTAATGATAATTTTCTTCGATTCCAAACATCTTTTTCCCATTCTTCCCCATCAAAATAGAAGTCCTCATAGAATTCCATAAACTGCTTAAGATGAGTAACGTAATAGGAATTCGCATGTACAGTAACTTTCTGCTGATTTACATCAAGTTTGTAATTAGTAGTCGTAGTTTTTACTTTTTGTTCTGTTAAGTAGGTCCGGTATTCTGTCAAAGCTTTTTTTATAGGCACTTCGGTTATCGATGTAATATTAGGATATTTTAAATTTAAAAATCCCATCATCCGGCTTATCACTGTTCCCTTTCTAATCCAAACGGATTTTGCATTCCAAGCTCCATTATTCAAGTGAAGGTAATAAAAATATTTTAATTCTGTTTTCAACCAGACATTTTCCACCTTATCGAAATTTACCCAACGATTTCTTAGTGACGGATTCTTACTTAACTCAATTGCACTAGGATGCGGACAAATTCTTATATCCCATCTATCTGCTGCCCAATAACCTTTTAAAACACTTGTCATATTAGCTATTTTTTTATTAATCTCTGTACTAGCGATAAGCTTTCGATTAGTTGCTACACTTGGAAATTTCATTGTCATGTTTCTCTCCCTTGAAGATACTTTTTATATTCATTCTTCATATCTTGATCAGAAAGATGAACATACGTATCAAGTGTTGTTTGTACATGGGCATGCCCTAATCTTTTTTGTACATATGCAGCATCCCATCCACTTCTAATAAGCTCTGTGGCATGCGTATGACGTAATATATGGGCAGTGAAAGTAATCCCTGTCCGTTTTCCTAGTCTTCTTATTAAGTCTAATACACTTTGATATTTTAGAGGGTGGCCAAAATAAGAATCTTTAAGATTAATAAATATATAATCATGATCTAAATCTTCCCCATATTCATGTACTAAGTAATCGGTATATAATGCCATTAATTCCTTACTTACATCAATAGTTCTTTCTTTTTTAAGTTTAATATAAGCTCCATTTTCATTATGATCTCTTGGCCTGATGTTAATCTGGTTATCCCATGTTGAAATATCTTCAATACGAAGGGATAATGCTTCTCCTATCCGAAGTCCCCCTTCATACATAAGCATAATAAGTAACTTATCTCTTTTGGTATGACATGCCTCAATTATTGCTTTGACTTGTCCATGTTCTAATACTTGTACAAGTTTCTTTTTGACCCTAAGCTTTAAAATATTTTTTTTATAGGATCTACCTTTAGAAATATGGTGAAGAAACCCCTTAAAGTTTCTTCCTCTTGCTTCTTTAGACATATCTATAGCTTTAAAATTTTCTGTGCGATTTAAATACTCTAAGAAACTAGTTACAGCGTTAAGTATGGAATTAACTGATGTTTCCTCTCTTTTAGCCTTCTTTGGTTGTATATCTATTACCTTTAAATGCCCTGCTGGATTTCTTAACCATCCTACAAAGTTTGCTAAATCCTCAAATTGTAAATCTCCTAATTCGATTCTACTTTGGCTCATAAATTCATAAAACAGCTTGAGATGATAACAATATGTTTTAATGGTATTTGGAGCTTTGCCCGTATTATCCAAGTACTTTATAAATCGCTTAACCGGTTCTATCACTTCAAATTCTTTATCTAGCAGTATGTATAACGGATATGATTTTTCCTCCACAATTACTTTCTGAACCTTCATCTTTCCACCACCTTTAAATACTTTAACTACTATTAATAATACCCTTATATATTTAATAGTTAAAGCACTGTAATTAAAAAATCCTAAACTTCGAGTACTTAGAGTACTCTAGTTTAGGATACTATGTTTAA
>NZ_JAFEQJ010000034.1:0-97165 GCF_016890655.1 Staphylococcus sp. GDY8P72P
AGCCGAATATCGTGAAGGTTTTCAAGATATTAAACCTTTAATTGATCGAGATGGTCACACTTAAAAGGGAGTGGGACAGAAATCTGATTTTGAAATAATGATTTCGTCGTCCCACCCCGGCAAGGATGACTAGCGTTGAAACAAGCTTGGTTTGAAGCGCATTTTCAATGCAGTCAGCTACTGCCCATATGAAAAGAGACTAGGACGTATCAATATTGTCCTAGCCTCTTAAATCCATAATGAATATTTAAATTAAATTTTGTTAACGATTGTTATTTTAATTGCTCAACAATTGCTTTATTAAAGTCATCTAAGTCGTCAGGTGTACGACTTGTAACGATATTGTTATCTACAACTACTGATTCATCTACAACTTGTGCCCCAGCGTTTGAAAGATCTTTTCTCACATTTAACACTGCAGTTAACGTTCTTCCTTTTAAATCATCAGTATCTATGAGTATTTGAGGTCCATGGCAAATCGCAAATGCTGGCACGTCATTTTTCGTGAAATATTTAGCAAATGTGCCATATCTTCCTTCTTCGTCACCTCTTAAATGGTCAGGTGCAAATCCTCCAGGAATTAATAAACCATCATAGTCTTCAGGTTTAGCATCAGCAATGCTTACATCAATCGTTACTTTTTCGCCATGTTTACCTACTACTTCATGGTTAGCAACATCGCCAATTATCACTGTTTCATGGCCAGCTTCTTCGATTGCTTCTTTTGGACTTGTTAATTCAATATCTTCAAATTCATTTGCAAGTATAATTGCTACTTTTTTTGCCATTTAAAATCACCTTTCTCTTTGCCGTTATATAATATGATATAACCAAAAAAGACAATTTTTAAACATTATCGGTATTACTTCTTTACTTAGATACTGATTTAACTTTTTCTTCTAGTTGATCTAATAAACCAATCCACTCATCTATATCTTCAACTTTAACTTCGTTAGGATTTACGTGATCAATGTCATCAATAAATTGCTCTAATCTATTTTTGATTTGATTCATAGTTTGATTTTCATCCATTGAATGTTAACTCCTTTATATATGATAATTACATATTAACATGTTCTGAACTAATAATGATAGCCGATATATTATATTACAGTTTAATTTTTACAACTTTTTGACGTTATGTGGTATACAGTCGCATTGGATTTTGTTTACAATAGAACAGATAAAATGAATATGAAGGAAAGAAGGATTAGTAATGACGATACACCAAATCCGTACTAAACAGCCCATTAGCATAAACAATGACCCTTGGGAAGCCTATACAGATATCGATATGCATAATCAACTCACTTTAAGTAATATAGAGTTTACCACTACAAACCTATGTAATATGCGTTGTAGTCACTGTGCTGTTGGTTATACACTACAAACGCAAGATCCTGACCCCTTACCTATGGACATTATTTATCGTCGTTTAGATGAAATCCCACATTTAAAAACGATGTCGATTACTGGTGGAGAACCTATGTTTTCAAAAAAATCTATCAAGCAAGTAGTTAAACCTTTATTGAAATATGCCTATGATCGAGGTATATACGTACAAATGAATTCAAATCTCACCCTACCTCAAGATCGTTATTTAGACATTGCAGAATATATCGACGTGATGCATATCTCTCATAATTGGGGTACATTAGATGAATTTGCCACTGTAGGATTTGGAGCAATGGAAAAACAACCACCTTTAAAAGCCAAGCTCAAACTTTATGACCAAATGCTCAATAACGCTCAAACATTGTCGGATCAAGGCATGTTTATTTCAGCAGAAACAATGTTAAATCAAAGTACTTTACCCTATTTAACAAAGATACATAACGAAATTGTGAAAGATATGAAATGTAGTAGACATGAAATCCATCCGATGTATCCCGCGGATTTTGCCAGTGAATTAAATGTATTGTCATTACAAGAGATGAAACAAGCCATACATCAGTTATTGGATATTCGCGACGACAACATTTGGATGTTATTTGGTACATTACCTATTTATCCGTGTATTAATGATGATGACGACCAAGCTTTATTAGAGCGTTTACGCCAAAGTAAAAATGTTACTATGCGTAATGATCCAGATGGTCGTAATCGATTAAACGTAAATGTTTTTACTGGAAATGTGATTGTAACGGATTTTGGTGATGAGACAGGTACAATATCTAACATCAAACATGATAAATTGCCTACTGTCTTCGAAAAATGGTTAAATTCTCCATTAGCTCAAAGTTTAAATTGTCATTGTCCTGCATTTAAATGTTTAGGACCTAATGTTTTAGTTAAAAATATGTATTATCCAACTGCGAATTTTAAAGAAAATGAAAAGCACATGCATCAATTATATAATTAACTATAAAAAAGCCAATTCAATTGCTTGAATTGGCTTTTTATATTGTTATTACTTTAAATTTCAACTTATCTCATTATTCTATATGTTGTACTTTCTCTAAAAATTCAATTGTTTCTTTACTTTCAATTCTACGCTCTTTTCTTCTTTTAACACGAACACTAGCAGAGTCGTAAAACCATTTTTCTGTTTGTGTTTCCGGGTACACTTCTGGAATTGTTGTTGGCTTACTTTCATCATCCAAAGCAACAAAAGTTAAAAAACTTAATGCTCCTAACTGGCGCTCACCTTTTATTAAATCTTCAACAATGATTTGTACACATATTTCCATAGATGTAGAACCAGCGTGACTTACCATTGCTTCATAAGATAATATTGCGCCTGTTTTAATTGGCATTAAAAAGTCTACTGAATCCGTTGATGCTGTTACAACTTGTGCATTCGCATGTTTCATTGCAGTAATCGCAGCAATTTCATCAATATTGGCCATCAACATACCACCAAACATCGTATGATGATGGTTAGTGTCCTGCGGAAATACTTGTCGAGCTTTTACACTTCTAGCTTCAGACATTGGCTTACTTGTTCTTTTTTTCATATTCATTTCCCTTCCCCATACTCGAATTAACTATAATCCTTACTTAGCCCAATTACCTTGTTCAAAAACAAGTTCTTCTGTACCATCTTGTGTGATGCCATAGATAGTTAAATCGTCACTTCCAATCATAAAATCAACATGAATAAGTGAGTCATTCAATCCACTTGCAACTTTTTCTTCGGTAGTCATTTCTGTACCATTTTCAATATTAAAACCGTATGCTGAACCTAATGCTATATGACAAGAAGCATTTTCATCAAACAACGTATTGAAAAATACTGTATTACGATTAGAAATAGGAGAATCATCCGGTACTAATGCTACCTCACCTAAACGCTTAGCCCCATCATCAGTAGATAACAATGTTTTTAGAGCCTCTTCACCTTGTTCTGCAGAAACATCGACAACTTCTCCATCTTTAAAAGTTAACTTAAAGCCGTCTATAATATTACCATTGTGACTTAATGGTAATTTATTAGTAACATACCCATTTACACGTTCACGATGTGGCGCTGTGAACACTTCTTCAGTTGGTATATTAGCTACAAATGCTTGTCCCTTGCTTGTGTAACTAGTGGCATCCTCCCAAATATGACCTGTAGGCAAGCCGATAGTTAAATCTGTTCCTTCTGATTCATATCTTAAAGCAGAATAATTTTTATCTTGTAATCTTTGAGCATGCTTACTTAAATTAGCTACGTGTTGTTGCCAATTTTCAGTAGGATCATTACCATCAACTCTGACAATATCTAGTACTTCATCAATAAATTTATAGTATGCCTCTTCTTCAGACAATTCGGGATATACTTTTTTAGCCCATGCTTTAGATGGGTATGCAGCGACACACCACGGGAATTCATTTTTCTGGCTTGCTTCCATATATCCTTTATAGGCAAGACTATATTCTTTTTGATACGTTGCTAATTTGTCAGCTTCAATGCCATTTAATAATTCCGGATCTTGCGTTATAAGTGCTAAATTTGCAGCACCACGTTGTGCATAATCCATTCTTTTATCTACTTCATAAGATTTAACTTCATTATGTTCAAAATGTTCAGTTGTTTCATGTTCAAATTTTAAACGTGTCAAACGATCATCACTGTATTCGACTTTGACATCTGAAGCACCTCTTTTATAAGCTGCTTCAACTATGTAATGCGTTAATTCTAATGCATCAACACTAGAGCGAATATATACTGGTTGATTTTGTTGTACATTCATTCCTACATCAACTAATAGTTGAGCGTATTGTTGTAATTTATATTGTAAGTCAGACATGCTAACACTCCTTATTTACGTATTTGGCCTAATGCATCCGCAATAGCAGTCGCTTCACTTGGTGTAAATGAAGATTTCGTTGTTACATAACTATGAATTTCCTGTATTTCTTTTTCATCTGCACCTTCAAATTTAGCTGGGTCAATGACGCTTTGATTAACTAAATTTAGACGCTCTCTAATTTCTATTATCATTTGTTCATTTTTATTAGTCATTTATATCACCTCTTTATCAATTTATTTTATCAAATAATGCAATCATGTAAAATTTTTATGACGATTCACCTTTAGAAATACATCAAAAACCGGTAAAATAAGTGTATGTAGTAATTAATATGGAGGTAATCAGTTATGGTAACAGTTGCATTTGTCTGTTTAGGCAATATTTGCCGTTCTCCGATGGCAGAAGGTATTATGAAGCAACGCTTACAAGATAGAAACATCACGGGGATACGTGTAAAATCTCGTGGAACGGGTAAATGGAATTTAGGTCAACCACCACACGAAGGTACGCAACAAATATTGCAAAGTCAAAATATTCCAACTGATGGAATGATTAGTGAATTGTTTGAACCGAATGATGATTTCGACTATATTATAGCGATGGACCAAAGTAATGTCGAAAATATTAAAAAAATTAATCCATCTATCAAAGGAAAGTTGTTCAAATTACTAGAATTTAGTAGTATGGAAGAAAGTGATGTACCAGATCCTTATTACACTAATAACTTTGAAGGTGTTTTTGAAATGGTGCAATCAGCTTGTGATAACTTAATTGATTATATTGTAAAAGACGCTAACTTAAGAGAGGGGTAACACACAATGAAAAATAAATTAGTTCCAGGTATATTATTAGGTGCAGTTATTGGCGGTGCAGCTACTTTAGCTGACAAATCAACACGTGAATCATTAAAACAATCTATTCAAGATGCTAAAAATGGTAACCGTCAAAGCAAACCATCTGCAATTAGCAATATTAAAGATGAAGTTCTATATTGGAAAGATGCGATTGAAGAAATCAGACGTAATAATCCTGAATTAGAAAAATCTTTAAAAGATGCTAAAGATACATTTGTAGAAAAGAAAAATAACCGTCTTAATGGTTAAGTTTCTCTATAGCATGAGCTATGCAATGACTTGATCACGTATTTAACAAGCTCGTGCTTTAATCTTGAGCATAGAATTTATATTCAATACATTCATTAAGGCTGGAACATTTATAATGTCCCAGCCTTTTACTAAACAATTATCGCACTGTTATTATTTACATTGTCTTAAAATTTTATATGGTTAACAATTATTTTTTAATATCATAATAATGTATTTACCTATTTTAATTTATACAGTATATTATTAGTAGTCATTAAAAAGTTAAGGAGATCAGATATGTCAAAGAACAAACCTACAACTTCTAAATTTTTAAATTCTATTAAAAATAAGGAACATAATAAAAATAACAAGTCTAACAAGGTTGAAACTGATCGTACATACGTTACACCTAATGAATTTCACTCCAAAGATACTAAAAAAGACAACCAAGCATTCTTTGTCTCACGTATAAATAAGCCAGCCAAATATACAAAAGATTCGAACTTTTTGTCGTATTTAGTTTATCGAATTGGTAAAGACGATGCATCTGGTTTAGCGGCACAATTATCATATTACTTTATGCTTTCTCTTTTCCCAATGTTAATCTTTCTATTAACAATCGTACCTGTAGTTGGCGTAAAGCAAGAAACAATTCAAAATATGATAAGCCAAAACATGCCACCCGACTATGCTGAACAAGTATCTCATTTAATATCAGACATAATGGATAATGCCAGTGGCGGCTTACTATCTGTTGGTTTAATTTTATCTCTGTGGTCTGCATCTAACGGTATGACAGCATTAATGAATTCATTTAATGTTGCCTATGATGTTGAAGATAGTCGTAATTTTGTCGTTGCTAAATTATTAAGCGTCGTTTTCACATTAGCCATGATTATTATTTTACCAATTGCCATGATTTTACCAGCATTTGGCGAACAAATTGGTTCATTATTATTTGGACCTCTAGGTCTAGGAGAACAAATCAGTTGGCTCTTTAGTATTGTTCGTATTGTGTTACCATTTATTATCGTCTTATTGGCATTTATGGTGCTATATACATTAGCCCCTAATGTCAAAATTAAAATATCTTCTGTTATTCCAGGAGCTGTATTTGCGACGATTGTCTTTATAGTAGGGTCATTTTTATTCGGCTATTACGTTTCTAATTTCTCGAATTATTCTAAAACATACGGTAGTATTGCAGGGATTATCATTTTAATGCTTTGGTTATATATTACTGGTTTTATTATTATTATCGGCGCTGAAATTAATGCAATTATTCACCAACGTAAAATTATCTCAGGACCAACACCTGAAGAACGCACAATGCAAGCTATTGAACAAAATAAAGATGACGAAGCTAATTTTTCTTAAGCTATATAATAAAAAAGCAAGTCACCTCGCATTTATCTAAAATGCCGGTGACTTGCTTTTTTATTGAATTAAATTATGTTGGAATGCATAGATTACTGCTTGTGTACGGTCTTGTACTTCTAATTTACTTAATATATTACTTACGTGTGTTTTAACTGTTTTAATAGTAATGTGTGATGCGCTAGCAATTTCTTGGTTAGAATAACCTTTAGCAATTAACAATAATATTTCCATCTCTCGCTCTGTCAACATCTCATAAAGCTCAGCACGTTGTTTCATACGATTACGCATTTTCACTAATACTTCTGCTTCAAACACAGCCTCACCATGATATGTCTTACGCACCGCTTCGGCAATATCACTTGCACTTGTAGTTTTTAAAATATAGCTATCTACACCTGAATCTAACGCACGATATACTTCATTATCTTCAATATAACTTGTTAACATAACTACTTTAATTTGCGGTAAGTCTTTTTTTACTTGCGCAGTTGCATCTACCCCATCCATATCATCCATAACTAAATCCATTAATATTAAATCGGGTTGTAACTTATGTGCTAATTCAATTGCTTCATTACCTGACTTACCTTCGCCTACTACTTCTATATCTTGTTGTGTTGATAAATAACTAGAAATTCCAATACGAACCATTTCATGGTCATCTACAAATAATACTTTAATTGGCATCTATATCCTCCTTATCTAATGGTGCTTTCACTTCTATTCTAGTACCTGAATCAGGCAGCGATACAATATGGAATGTGGCACCTATTTCTAATGCACGCTCCCGCATATTTTTCAATCCATAACTTTGTTCAGCTTTATCATCTACGTTAAAACCAATACCGTTATCTTGAATACGTAATAATAAATATGCTTCTTGATTAAATAATTCAATTGTTACTTTTGTACCGTTGGAATGACGTAATGTATTGGATATCGCTTCTTGCGTAATACGAAACAAATGATCTTCAATACCTTTAGGTACAGTAAAATCTTCAATGTCATGTATGACCTTCATTGGTACTTTTTTCTGTAAATCGACAACTAAATCTTTAATACCTTCTCCGAGAGACTTATCTTTTAAACCAATTGGTCTTAAATGTAGTAATAATGCTCTCATTTCTAGTTGAGAATCTTGTACCATTTTTTCTAATGTAGGGATTTGTTGATCTAAAGGTGGTGTTAATTGAGATTCTTTGATAGCTGATAACATCATGCTAGCTGCAAAAAGTTGCTGACTCACTGAATCATGTAATTCCCTAGCCAATCTTTGTCGTTCATCTTCGATTATTTTTTTAACTTTGACATCGTTTAAATTATAAGATTCATTTGTTAAATTTTGGGTCTTCATTCGCAGTTTATGTACTTCTTGATTGAGTGGAACTAACGTTTGATAGAGCTCTATAGTTTCATTATAAAGTTCTATATCTTGGTCATTAATCCCTACTGTTTCTCCTTCAATTGAACGTTCAATTTGTGTTTGTAGCCAATGGTTTTGCTGGTTTATTTTATAAGCTAAAACCGATCCTACAATGATACATAATAAAATTATGAGCAAATTTAAAAATAAAAATACTGGAATACCAAATATTTGGGTATAAAACATACCTTGAAAATACATAATATTTACAAATATTTTATCTATAAAGAAAAAAGCAATTAATGTACTATATACTAATATTAGCATAGAGCCTATTGCTCTAATGTAGTGATTCATCTATAAATCACCTCAACATCTCCTATTAAACTAGATACGTATATATTTACATTGTAATTTTCTTCTTTGGTTTCTTCATTAATTTTAATGTTATTATTTTCAATTTTATATGATTTATCATTGAGATAAGCATTGCCATACAAAGCACTAAAATGGAAATTCAAATTGTAATTAAGTGGTACGATAATTTGAATGCGACCAATGAGTTGTCTTACTACAATAGTATTATTTTCTTTAATGTTGGCTGCTTTTGTCATATCAATGTGTATATCGCCAATACCATGTTGTATTTGTAAATCTTCCCATTTGTATACATACACAGGTGTACGTTGTTCACCAAACCATTTTTGTTTTATAAATTCTGGATTGTCCACTTCAGATTCAGCTGCAACAACTTTTAAAGGTTTGAATTTGTAAATAAGATACTTTACAATCAAAGCTACTAAAAAGATAAATAAAATAATGATCGTATATTTATTTGATAGCAACGTAAAAGCAATTAATAACACACCTATCCAAAAAGATAACAACCCTCTTATCTTATGGAAATATACATAGCCTACATAAACTAAGATACATCCTAATAACAACACTAATAAAAAGCCAATTTTCTCAAAAAAGATATAGTAAAAATTGGCTATAATCATCAATGCTGTAAAGATAATCAACATTTCTGTCGATATATACTTATGTGTCATGGTTCGCCACCTTTCTTTAAGCGACTAAACTTATGCGTTCAATTAAATCACATTCTGTTTCTGTGTTGATTTTTTCTTTTGCTTGTAGTGATAAATCTGTCTCAATACGTGCATAGTCAGCTTCCATTACATTTAACTTTTGTTTTATTGCTTCAATATCATCATGTTCAATTTCTTCTGCACAGTCAATATATTCTTCTTCAATCATATCGATATATTTATTTTCTAATCTTAATGCGAGACTGTCAATCATCTTACCTATGTAGTCCCTTTTTTGCACTAAATAGTTAATATAGCGTTCGATACTTTTAAGTTTTTGATCTAAATGTTCACGGTATGTGTTTAAACTAACTTCCATTGTTTGTTGACACACACGATTTAAATAAGTTGTAATATAATTCATGAAACCACCTCATCATTGATTAGATTTCATTATAAAAAATTACCGGAACCAATCCTATAGGCTCCGGAACCATATTACATTAAGACTTTAGACCGAACATTATTAATCAATTTTAGTTGTTAATAATGGGCCATCCTTCGTGACAATTACAGTATGTTCTATTTGGGCAACATAACTTTTATCTTTTGTTTCAAATGCCCATTCATTTTTGCCTTCTGTAACAAATGTTGCATTAGATGAAATGAATGGTTCAACAGCAATAACTGTGCCTTCTTTTAATAAAGCTTTATCTTTTGGATCATAGTAATTCATCACGTGACTTGGTGCTTCATGTAATGATTGCCCTACGCCATGACCAGTTAAATTTTTAATAACTGTAACATCATTTTTACGTGCTGTAGCATGTACTGCCTTACCTATTTGACTTAATTTTGTTCCAGGTTTAACTTTCGTCATAGCCGCATCGAATGCTTCTAATGCCACATCACATACTTTTTGTTTCATTGGATTGTCTGCTTCACCTACTACAAATGAAATACCTGTATCTGCATAGTAACCATTTTTTAAAGCTGAAACATCAATATTTACTAAGTCTCCTTCACGAATGACACGTTTGCCAGGAATACCATGTGCGACTTCTTCATTTACGCTAATGCATGTTTGTCCTGGAAAGTTTTCGTCATGTATAGGTGCAGATAATGCTCCATGTTGTTCAAATAATTCTTTTGCGATATCATCTAATTCTTTTGTTGTAATACCAGGTACTGTTGCTTCTTGCATTTTATCTCTTATTAAAGCACAAATATACCCAATATCTTTCAAGGCTTGTAATTCTTCATTTGTTTTTACAATCATTTTATCCCGATCCTTTTTATAAAATTATATTACTTATTATTATAGCAGAAAAATTTTGATATAATAACTTACAGTATTAGAATACATACTAGTTTAACATTTTAACTTTTCAAATTACATAAACAGTTTTACACATCTGGTTATTACGATTAGGAGTTTTGAACTATGAACGATAAATGGTATAAAAATATTATTGGTGCACGTACACTTAAAACAGGACTAGCAACATTCTTAACAGCGCTCTTCTGTATGCTGCTAAATTTAAATCCTATTTTTGCTATATTGACAGCAGTCGTAACAATTGAACCTACTGCAAAAGCGTCAATAAAAAAAGGATACAAAAGACTACCTGCCACTGTTATTGGTGCACTTTTAGCTGTTATATTTACTTACCTATTCGGTGATCAATCTCCATTATCCTATGCGTTAAGTACTATGTTTACCATTTTAATTTGTACCCGCTTAAATTTACATGCAGGTACTACTGTTGCTACTTTGACAGCAGTTGCAATGATACCTGGTATACATGACGCATATATTTTTAATTTCTTTTCTAGATTACTAACTGCCTTTATTGGTTTAAGTACTGCGGCATTAGTCAATTTTATTATCTTGCCCCCAAAATATTATAATCAACTTGATCAACTAATTAAAGAGACTGAGTCTAAAATGTACAGTTTATATAGTAATCGCATGCAACAATTATTACTCAGTCAATTTAAATCCGAACAGTCAAACCAACAACTTAACCAATTATTAGATGCGAGCAAAAAAATAGAAACTTTAATTAATTATCAAAACGATGAATTAGCATATCATAAAAACGATAAGCAAGAATGGATAAAATTAAAAAAACTTCAAACTTTAGCACAAACAGATCGCCTTTTTATTTCTCATTTATCGAACATTATATATCTACCTAAACGCACAGCAATTGGCTTTGATATTGAAGAAAAATACGCAATCTTATCCATTGCAAATAGTATTAACCAAATAATAGCAACAGGTCATTTCAAAAGAGAAAAGCAAAGTGCTTCTATATTAAAAAATTCAGTTAAAGGACTGGATGAATTCGATGAACATCAACTTAAAAGTCACATCATTTACGAAATTTTATTGATTTATCGTATTTTAGATGAACGCTATGCGTAATCATAATACATATGAAAAACCACTAAGTATGCTTACTTAGACTTTCAAAACATAAACACCTCCTTCACATTAATTTGCAAAGGGGGTATTTGTTTATTTTATCTATATAGTTTTTTCATAAAAGTAGTGTCTATCAGGCGTTCATCATTTATTTTACTAACTACATTGCTAATTTTTTAAGGTTCATGGCAGGACAAATTAGTGTGTTATTTATGAAAACTTTGGAATCCATATATCGTCCATCGAGCAAACTATACTGTTCTTTTGCATCGCCCAATCTTCTCTCAAATCACTCTTTTTTATCTTTTAATTTATATATTATTATATTGGCAGTGCTTTGGGCCGACTCCTGCGGGAAGAGCACCAGCCGAAGACTACAGGATGAGGCAGTGCCCGCGGAAAGCGTGCACAAAAACTGCCAACAAAGCCATAAACTTAGTAGACAATCTAAAAACCACTAAGTAAGTAAACTTAGTGGTTTTATTAATAGCTACTTTTTATTATTTTTCACGCGCTTAACTATAACTTGTTTTGCCGCTTCTTCTACTGTATTGTCTAATTGTTTTGGTTCGAAAGTAATACCTTTTCTCTCACATGCTTTTTCTAATAAGTAATCTGTTAATTCGTGATTTTTAGGCAATATTGGTCCATGTAAATATGTACCTAATAAGTTTTTATAATGAATACCTTCTTTGCCGTCTGTATCATTATTGCCGAATCCATGTGTGACTTTACCTAAAGTGCCAAACGAATGATATGTTCGACCACCATGATTTTCAAACCCTACAATAGTACCGAATGTGTCACTCTCTATTACAATATCACCAGTCAAACGCTCTTCTTTAGATTGTGTGTAAAAATCCAAAATATTTAAGCCTTCTAATTCTGTACCGTCTGGTGTTATATATTTACTACCTAAAAATTGATAACCGCCACAAATTGTTAAGCCTGGCATACCATCTTCAATAGCTTCTTTTAAAGTGTTTTTAATTTTACTTAATTCTTGGGTTGCTAGCGCTTGTTCTCTGTCGCTTCCACCACCAATGAAGAATAAATCACAATTTTCTAAAGTTACACCTTCAGTTTGGTTTATATCTTCGACATGAATTGTTATATTGCGTTGTTTTGCCCGTTGTTTTAATGCGATAATGTTGCCAATATCACTATATAAATTTAATTTATCTGGCATGAAATGATAAATGGTCAGTTCTTTCATTTAGTTTGCCTCCCCAAAAGAACGATTTAACTGATCTAACATAGGTGCTAATGAAGTATAATTTGGAATTGCTACTGTAAAACTAGCATAATTCATTGTTAGTGCTGACGCTTTGTGAATATCTTTTTCTACGATAATTGGAGCCGTTATTTCAGCTAGCTTTAATCGTAAATGTAATTCTTCTGCTCTATTCCCAGTTACAATTATTGCTTCGATAGTTTGACGTGATAACTTTTCAAAATCTGCATCATAAATCCATGATGTATCTCGACCGTCTGCTGGATTGTCATTTAAACCTAGAACATATACTTTGCTACCTTCTATTTCTTCACCTACTGACAGACTGGCATTCATACCTGCAGGGTTTTTAGCTAAGTTAATCATGGCCTCTTTTTCCCCATGTTTAAAATACTGCATGCGTCCATTTTGTGATGTATATGTTTCAAAGCCTTTACGAATAAGGTCATCTTCTAAACCTAATTCTCGTAAAACTGTGTAAGCAGCTAATGAGTTATATGCGTTAAAATCTCCTGCTATTTTCATGTTCATAGTGGTTTCATTCACTACCATATTTATAAATGGTGATAATGTAAATTCAGAAATCTCATATTTAGGTTGTTCACGCTTGAACCCACACGCACAGTGATAATGTCCAATTTGATTATAATGTATATAGTCATAATGTAATAATTTTCCACAGTTTGGACAATATTTACTTTCATTCATTGTACTTTGCTCAAATTGATGGGCATTTTTTTCGATACCATAATATAAAACTGTATCGCTCGCTATTTTTAATCTACTAACAAAAGGATCGTCTGCATTTAACAATAATTTTATTCCCTTATTTTCAATTGCTTTAGCAATATTATTAACCATTATATCAATTTCACCAAAACGGTCCATTTGATCTCTGAAAAAGTTAGTAAATACCATCATTGTCGGAGTCATCTCTTTTAATACTCTTGGAATACTACCCTCGTCTATCTCAATAACAGCTATTTTTGTATTAGCCGTATTTTGTAATATGAATGCTGAAGTGATACCAGCAGCCATGTTAGCTCCTTCATTATTATGTATGATGTCAATATCATTTTTCTTTAAAGTGTGACCAATTAAATTAGATGTAGTTGTTTTCCCATTTGTACCACTAATAAATACAATTTCATCTACTTTTGAAGCTAAATTTTTCAATATATTTTTATCCACTTTTCGCGCAATTTGGCCAGGTAAGTCTGTTCCTTTCTTACCGACAGCTCTACTAGCTGACCTTGCCAATTTGGCTAATCGAGTTGCAGTCCAATGTCTCATAAGTTTCCTCCCTTAATTATTCGCTAAAATATTATAACACGATTTAAATGCTTTCCAAACCATTCTCAATTAAAAAGGTTTGACAATACACAGATTGTAATTATTATTATTTACTAAAAACAATGGTTTTGCTATACTTGTACCAATTACATCAATAGGAGGCTGTTATTTATGTTAAATAAAGAATTGTTAAATGCTTTAAATGAACAAATGAACCATGAATTTTTTGCAGCACATGCTTATATGGCAATGGCTGCATACTGTGATAAAGAGTCCTATGAAGGTTTTGCAAATTTTTATATCCAACAAGCAAAAGAAGAACGTTTCCATGGTAAGAAAATTTATGATTATATCAATGATCGTGGTGAGCATGCCGTATTTTCTGCTATATCAGCTCCTAAATCAGAATTCAAAAGTATCTTAGAAACTTTTGAAGATGGACTAACTCAAGAGCAAGATGTTACTCGTAGATTTTACAACTTATCAGATATCGCGAACAAAGATAAAGATTATGCTACTATTTCATTTTTAAACTGGTTCTTAGATGAACAAGTAGAAGAAGAATCAATGTTTGAAACTCATATTGATTACTTAAAACGCATTGGCGATGACCACAATACGTTATATCTATATGAAAAAGAGCTTGCTGCACGTTCTTTTGATGAAGAGGAATAATAAGTTTCATCTAATAAATTAATACGATACATTACCATGAGGTTGGGACGTGTGATTATTGTTTGAAGTACCTATAATGAGGACTCAGATTTTAAGCACTGCTGTCACAATCTCATGTTTATTATATAATAAATATTATCTATTGTATGTTAAAATACCTCGTGAACTATTTTTTTATAGTAATATGTCTAAAACTCATTTTTACACAGAAAGGATTTAAAGCTAATGAACGATAATGCCTTCGTAGCACTTGATTTTGAAACTGCAAATGGAAAACGTACTAGTATTTGTTCTATAGGTATGGTCAAAGTTGTGAACCATGAAATCGTAGAAACTTTTTATACGCTCGTCAATCCTCATGATTACTTTTCACAACAAAACATAGCAGTTCATGGTATACAAAGTAGTGATGTCAAATCAGCTCCAACTTTCGCAGAAGTATATCCTTATATGATGCAATTTATCAATCAATTACCAGTGGTAGCTCATAATGCTTCTTTTGATATGACTGTACTACATGAAAGTATCAAGTATATTCACTGTGATACACCAGCTATGACGTATTTTTGCTCATTGCAATTAGCACGACGTACTGTCAGTAACTCGCGTTATGGGTTAAACCATATGATGAAATTTTATAATTTAGATTTTCATGGACATCATGATGCGCTTAACGACGCTAAAGCTTGTGCTATGATTACGTTTCGCCTATTAAAACACTATGATAACTTACAAGCCATGTTAAACGTCTATGGTAAACAATTACAAGATAAGGATTAATTTAAATAATCATATATCGTCATATTTTCAAATGTCGTTTTTTCTAAATTTCCAACAGTTACTCCTACTAACCGAATCGGCACATCCGCTTCTTTTAATTCTGTAAACAAGGCATACGCAATATTGTATATATCTGTTTCAGACCTCACTGGCTCTCTCAAACTTCTTTGCTTAGAGTATGTTTCAAATTTATATGTCTTAATTTTTACGGTTACTGTTTTGGCCGACTTTTGCAATTTTGCTAATCTTTCAGCTGTTTTAGTGCTCAGTTCCCATACCTTTTGCAGTATTGCCTCATCATCATTCATATCTGTAGCAAAAGTACGTTCAGTACCTACTGATTTACGAATTCGCGTAGGCTTTACTAAATTATGATCGATACCTCGGGCTTTATTATATAAGCCGTGACCTCGCTTCCCAAACAACCGCACTAAATTATATTCACTTTGTTCATATAAATCTCGGCCACAAAAAATCTCATGGTCGTGCATTTTCTGTTTAGTTGCTTTTCCAATACCGGGAAAGTCTCCAATATCTAAGCCCATTAAAATATCATGCACATTATGATAATCAATAATTGTTAAGCCATTAGGTTTATTCATACCACTCGCTAATTTTGCTAGAAATTTATTGTATGAAACACCTGCAGATGCTGTGAGCTGTGTTTGCTCCCATATATCACGTCTGATAAATTGTGCAATCGTTGATGCTGGTAAGTCAGGTCTCACTAAATGTGTTATATCTAAATATGCTTCATCCAATGATAGTGGCTCAACAATTTCAGTATAACTTTTAAAAATGCTCATAATAATTTTTGAGGCCGCTCTATATGCTTCAAAACGATGCGTTACATAATAACCATTGGGACACAATTTATGCGCTTGAGCCATAGGCATTGCTGAGTGAACACCATATTTCCTTGCTTCATATGAAGCCGTAGACACTACACCTCGTCCACTTGCTTTACCACCTACTATGACTGGTTTCCCTTTTAAAGATGGATTATCTCTCGTTTCAACTTGTGCAAAAAAGTAATCCATGTCAATATGAATTATTCGTCTTTCATGCATAACTTTTCCCTCCTGCACAATAATTTGTTCATCCATGTATCATCAACCAGTTAAATTATAATACAATCAAACAAAAAACACTCCAAAAGCTTGTCCTACTGACATGTTGGAGTGAATCATTTGTACTATTATTTTGTTTCTGATTGTACTTCTTGTAATGGTGATTCTGTGTAATAAATTAGACCTTCTTCAGTGTCTTCAATGTATTTCACTTTATTATTTAATACTCCCATTACAAAATATAAATCAAGAAGACAATAACCTATATGAAAACTTCCAATAAATATTAATGATGAATAAGAAAAGAATAAGAATAATATTGAAAGTACTGTTGTTATAACAACTAACGGTGTAAGCATGATTATGGCATATTGCCATTTTTTAAAGTAAACGTTAGGCATATGTGTTGATATTATGCCAAAGTGGAAGCGATGAATAGGCTTATTTCCTTTGGAAAAACCTCGGAATAACAAGTTATGAATAAATTCATGTATAACTGCTACAACTACAAATCCAATCACACCGAAAAGTATATTCAATATTAAATTTTGTTCTATGATATGCGTATACGCATAAGCAATTTTATATGAACACAAAATGGTAATCATAATAACCGCAAGTTGAAACAATGCAAAGCGCTCTAGCGCCTTTTTATTTGAAAACAAACTAACTTTAAACACTATTCACCCTCCTCACTCAATCACATTAATATTAATTTCAATTTTGATTATAAATGCCTATATTATAAAATTCAATAAAATAAATTGTCTGTAATATAGTTTTAATAAACTTTTCCATATTGAAACATTTTACACTGCATCATTCGTTAGATGTCAAGCGTTCAAAAAGCGCCACTGTTTCTACATGAGTTGTTTGTGGAAACATATCGACTGGTGTAATTTGGGTAAGATTATATTTTGTTGCAAGTATTTGTGCATCACGTTGTTGTGTAGAAGGATTACAAGATATATAGACTATTTTTTTGGGTTCTAAGGCTAATAATGTATTTAAAAATGTTTCATCACAGCCTTTTCTTGGAGGGTCTACCATCACAACATCTGGGTGTACTCCTTCTTGTTTCCATTGTAAGATAACATCTTCAGCTTTACCACAGACGAAAGTTGTATTTTCAAATTCATTAAGTTGAGCATTTTGCTTAGCATCCTCGATTGCTTCTTTGACTACTTCGACACCATAAACATGTTTTGCTTTAGGAGCCATATATAATCCGATTGTACCAATACCACAATACGTATCTAGTACTATTTCATTTCCTGCTAAATTAGCATAATCAATAGCTTTTTGATAAAGTTTTTCAGTCTGAGCAGAATTGATTTGATAAAAGGATTGATCACTGATTTTAAATGTAATTTCACTTAAAGTATCAATGATTTTATCTTCACCATATAATGTATATGACTGATCACCCATAATGACATTAGAATGTGTCGTATTAATATTTTGCTTAATACTCGTCACTTGGGGAAAGTTCTGTATTAAACGTGAAATAAGTTGTTGAGCTTGCGGGAATTGTTTTCCATTAGTGACTAAAATCACCATTAAATCGTTTGTATGATGACCAGTACGAACTACTAAATGACGCAACAAACCTTTTTTTGTTTTTTCATTATAAATACTAATATTTAATTCATTACAACATTGTTTAATAAAATTCATCATGTGTTGATGTTGTTCATCTTGTATTAGACACTCGTCCATATTAATAATATCGTGACTTCTCTGACGGTAAAAGCCCATTATTGCTTGGTCATCACTATTTTTCCCAATAGGAATTTGTGATTTATTTCTATATCGCCATGGATTAGTCATCCCAATAGTATCGCCTATAATTGTTGAGTTAAAATTAGCTTTTCTATGAAATAATGTGATAACTTGTTCTTTTTTCATCGCTAATTGTGCTTCATAACTCATATGTTGTAACTGACAGCCACCGCATTTATAGTAATACACACAAGGTGGTTCCACTCGCTCAGGGCTTGTTGTCGCTATTGTTAGTAATTTACCTATGGCAAAATTCTTTTTTACCTTGATAATTTTAAATTCAATCGTTTCATCAATTAAAGAATTAGGCACAAAAATAGGATAACGATCAATTTTTACTACACCATGTCCTTCATGTGTTAGGTCCACTACTTTTCCAGTTCTTACTTCGTTTTTTTGAATAGTATTCACAGTCATTCACTCCATACTAAAAGAGGCTAGGATGTTTTTAGATATTTACCTAACCTCTTATTATTAAACTACGTGCTCGTATATTACATTTATTATTGCTCTGTTAACTCACTGATTGTTACATCACTAGGTGTGAATACTTCGATGTGTTGCTTTAAGTTTAAAAAGTTACCAGGTAATTTGCCTCCATATTCTCCATCAACATTTAGCTGCATATCTGTATATGAAGAAATATTAATTGCTTTTGCTTTTTTATAATGAACTTTCGGATGTTTAGTATGTTCTCCTCTAGAAGCCAAAGTCATAATATGTCCTAATTCTGCTAGGTTTGCTTTCTCAACTATAATAAGTGAAAAATAGCCATCATCTAACTTAGCGTCAGGTACTAACTTTTCAAAGCCAGCCATAGAATTAGTTAACCCAAGCAAGAATAGTAAAGCTTCACCTTGGAAAACTTCATCGTCATATTGGATTCTTAAATCAACTGCCTTCATCTGAGGTAACATTTCAAAGCCTTTGATATAGTAAGCAAATGGTCCAACAATTGTTTTCAACTTACTAGGTGTCTCATAAGATACTTGTGTTAATTGGCCACCTGCAGCTAAGTTTATAAAATATCTGTTATTCATTTTTCCTATATCGACCTTAGTTATGTGATTATCGATAATAACATCAATAGCACTCATGATATCATTAGGCAAATGTAAAGCGCGTCCAAAGTCATTGACTGTCCCCATAGGTATAATACCTAATTTAGGTCTGTTGGGTTGTTCAGCAATCCCATTAACGACCTCATTTAAAGTACCATCTCCACCTGCAGCTATTAATACATCATAATTTCCTTGCAAAGCTCTTTGGGCTTCTTCAGTTGCGTCTCCACTTTTCTCGGTAGCATAAGCGCTTGTTTCAAATCCTGCTTTTTCTAGTTTAATTAAAACGTCTGGCAATGTTCTTTTAAAAAGCTCTTTGCCTGACGTTGGATTATAAATAATTCTAGCTTTTTTTCTCATAATTTATCCCTCAACTTAGTATACTCATCTTCTATATTAAAGGATTTAGAAACGAGTTGAAAGCATTTCAATTATATATTTTTGTCTCAACTCAAATTTTTTACACAATAAGTTACCTGCGAGTAATTTATTGTGCTCGCAGGTAACTGAAAATAACTATAGATTTAACTTACAATTAACGTTTATCCAATTCTTGTTTTAATAATTGATTAACTAATTGTGGGTTTGCTTGTCCTTTAGAAGCTTTCATGATTTGGCCAACTAAATATCCCATAGCTTTGCCTTTACCATTTTTATAATCTTCAACAGATTGTTCATTATTATCCAACGCTTCATTGACGAATTTTAATAATGTTGCTTCATCAGAGATTTGTACTAATCCTTTGTCTTCCATAATTTGTTTTGCATCGCCACCATTTTCTGCTAGCTCTGGGAAGACTTTTTTAGCAATCTTACTACTCATTGTGCCATCTTCTATTAAATTAATCATGCCAGCTAAGTTCTCTGGTGTTAATTGAGTGTCTTGTAATTCTACTTGATTTTTATTCAAATATTCATTTACCCCACCCATTAACCAGTTTGATGTTAATTTAATATCTGCTCCAGCTTTTACTGCACCTTCAAAGAAATCTGACATTTCTTTTGTCAGTGTTAAGACGTGGGCATCATATGCTGGTAAACCATAATCGGAAACATATTTTGCTTTACGTGCATCTGGTAATTCTGGAATAGTTTGACGTACACGTTCTTTCCACGCTTCATCAACGTATAG
Source organism: Staphylococcus sp. GDY8P72P (assembly GCF_016890655.1). Lineage (NCBI taxonomy): Bacteria > Bacillati > Bacillota > Bacilli > Caryophanales > Staphylococcaceae > Staphylococcus > Staphylococcus sp. GDY8P72P. Next base: position 20,559 of record NZ_JAFEQJ010000034.1, read on the forward strand.
CGGTACGATATCTGGTTCTGGGAAGTAACGATAGTCATCTGAACCTTCTTTAACACGCATTAAAATTGTTTTGCCATTTGATTCATCAAATCTGCGTGTTTCTTGTAAGATTTCTCCACCGTTTAATAATTCTTCTTCTTGGCGTTTTTCTTCATATTCTAAACCTTTACGCACATAGTTAAAGGAGTTTAAGTTTTTCAATTCAGCTTTTGTACCGAATTCCATTTGCCCGTATGGACGTAATGATATATTAGCGTCGCAACGTAATGAACCTTCTTCCATTTTACAATCAGAAACACCTGTATATTGAATAATAGAACGTAGTTTTTCTAAGTATGCATATGCTTCTTTAGGAGAACGAATATCTGGCTCTGATACAATTTCAACTAATGGTGTACCTTGTCTATTTAAATCAACAAGTGAGTAACCATCTTTATGTGAGGATTTCCCAGCATCTTCTTCCATATGCAAACGTGTAATACCAATACGTTTTGTTTCACCATCTACTTCAATATCAATATAACCATTTTCACCTATTGGTTGGTCAAATTGAGAAATTTGATATGCTTTTGGATTATCAGGATAAAAATAGTTTTTACGATCAAATTTAGATTCAGTTGCAATATCCATATTTAAAGCCATTGCAGCTCTCATAGCCCAATCGACTGCACGTTTGTTAACAACTGGTAATACACCTGGATATGCAAGGTCAATTACGTTAGTATTTGAGTTTGGTTCAGCTCCAAAATGTGCAGGGGCTGGTGAAAACATTTTTGATTCGGTTTTTAACTCAACGTGGACTTCAAGTCCGATAACAGTTTCAAAATGCATTATTTCCACTCCTTATAAGTTTTCGTATTCATCATGAAGATTAAATTTAGTTTCATATTGATAAGCGACACGATATAACGTTTTTTCATCGAACGGTTTACCAATGAATTGTAAGCCAATTGGGCGACCATTTGATTGACCACAAGGAACAGAAATACCTGGTAACCCAGCTAAGTTAACTGGTGTAGTTAATAGGTCATTTGCATACATTGTTAAAGGATCGTCAATTTCATCTCCAATGTTGAAAGCAGTTGTAGGTGTTGTTGGTCCTACTACTACATCATAATCTTCAAAGATATTATCGAAGTCGTTTTTAATTAATGTTCTAACTTTTTGTGATTTTTTATAAAATGCATCATAGTATCCAGAACTTAGAGCGAATGTTCCTAAGAAAATACGACGTTTTACTTCTTCGCCGAAGCCTTCACTTCTTGACATTTTATATAATTCTTCAAGTGAGTTTGCTTCTGGTGAATGATAACCATAACGAATACCATCAAAACGAGATAAGTTTGATGATGCTTCTGATGATGCAATTACATAATATGATGGAATACCGTATTTCGTATTTGGTAATGATACTTCTTCAACAGTGGCACCTAATGATTTTAAAATGTCTACTGCAGTTTTAACTGATGCCTTAACTTCTTCATCAATTCCTTCACCTAAATACTCTTTAGGTAACGCAATTTTTAATCCTTTAATATCTTGACCAATAGTAGAAGTGAAATCCACATTTTCAACTGGTGCACTTGTTGAATCATTTTCATCAACACCAGCAATAGCTTCAAGCACTAATGCATTATCTTTAACGTTGCGCGTTAATGGTCCAATTTGGTCTAATGAAGAGGCAAATGCTACAAGTCCAAAACGTGATACTCTTCCGTATGTAGGTTTCATCCCAACTATGCCGCAATATGCTGCAGGTTGACGAATGGAACCTCCTGTATCAGTACCTAATGTAAATGGAACTAAACCAGCTGCTACTGCTGCTGCAGAGCCACCAGAAGAACCACCAGGTACAGCTGTATGATCGAATGGGTTTACTGTTTTCTTGAAATAAGAAGTTTCTGTAGAACCACCCATTGCAAATTCATCTAAATTTACTTTCCCGACTAATACAGCATTTTCAGCTTTCAATTTATTCATCACTGTTGATTCATATATCGGTACAAAGCCTTCTAACATTTTACTAGCACATGTCGTTTCGACACCTTCAGTAATAATGTTATCTTTGATTCCCATTGGAATACCAAAAAGTTTACCTTCCATTTGATCTTTAGCTTGTAAGTCATCTAATTCTTTAGCTTTTTGTAATGCATTTTCTTTATCTAAAGCTAAAAATGATTTTATTGTAGGATCTGTTTCTTCAATTGCATCATATATATCACTTACAATTTGTGATGGTGTTACTTCTTTATTTTTAATTAAAGTTATTAGGTTTTCCACAGATTCGTAACGGATGGTCATTTTAAGCGTCCTCCTCATTCATGATAGATGGTACTTTAAATTGTCCATCTTCCGTTTCTTTTGCATTTTTTAATGCTTGCTCTTGAGGAATACCCTCTATCGCTTTGTCTTCTCTTAATACATTTTGTAAATCAAGGACATGATATGTTGGTTCAATATCGCTTGTCTTTGCAGAATCTATTTGATTGGCAAAATTTAAAATTGTTTCTAACGTTTCTTGCATTTCTGTAGTTTCTTCTTCTGAAATTTGAAGTCTAGCTAAATTTGCTATATGTTCAACTTCTTCACGTGTAACTTTAGCCATTAAATAAAAAGCCTCCTTTTACTCATTCATTACAAAATTGTACCAAAATTCGCCTTAAAAATCTAAGTATTTTAATAAATATTCAATTTATTACTAACTTCATCTGCATTATTTAGTAATTGTTACTTATTTTTACAAATAAATATTACTCTGTCCGATGTGCCTTTCATATTCAATTCAAAATAGGAGTAAGATTGAAGTCTACGCGTTCATTGTTGACTTCAATCTTACTCCCTTAAATATAAACTCACATATTTAACTTACAATTTTCTTTTGTTTACAATCATAGACATTACTATCTTCTAGAAATGATACATACTACATGCGCTTTCGTTTTTGTATGCATATTGTGAATATATGCTAATTACTATTTTTGTAAATATGAACTTGTGGTTCATCATCATCTTTAGATTTACTAATTAAAGCTTTCGAACTGTTGCCATCTTTTATATGAATTTCATATTCATCTATATCTTTGAAATATTTATCTGCTTGTTCTGTTACATATTGCGTAATACCTATTGTCTCAGCTCTACCATAGTAATCTATTGGTAAATCGACAACAAGTTCTTTAATTTTTTTATTTTCAAACTTAGCTGTACCTACAGCTTGTGTGAAATTACTAAAGTATGACTGTAAATTATCATTAAATTGTTTAAAGTTCTCATTCAAATTGTCGTCTAATTCTCCTGCTTCATCAGAAGGTAATAATACCGTTTCTTGGTTAATATCATTCCACTCGTTAATTTTCGTTTTACTTTTTTCTACAGTTGTCCCTGCAATGAATTCACCTGGTATGATTGCATCTTTTCCAGATTGTTTATAAATGGCAAAATGAATTGGAATATCTTTTAAATCTTTGTTTTCACGTAATCTTGTTAATATTTCACTAGCCATTTGTTTTCCTTGTTTCTTGATTTCTTTATCATCTAGATTTTTACTGAATGTTTCCCCATCTTTTTCTTTTTGATAATAGTATGTACCATTCATTGCTAAACCAATTGTCACACCTTTGATGTTTTTACCTTTTGTATCACCGCTACCATAATAATCTTGTTCTAAAATATTAGATAAATATGCTGGAGATTGTTCTGCAATTTTCTCAGGGTCCGTCTCACCTTTGTGTGATGGGTTTAACCCTAAATTTTCATTAGCATTTTTTTCTTCACGTTCATCTTTATCCATTTTGTCTATTTCATCTTTAGTATATTTCGGCTGTAAGTAGGCATTAGTAGTATCTTTATCTAGATATTGGCCATCTTGATATAAGTAGTCATCTGTAGGAAAAACTTGTTTACTTAACTCTAATAAGCCTGTTTCGAAATCCTCACCGTTGTAACTGTTTGCCATATTGTCTTGAAGCAAACCACGACCTTGACTCTCTTTAAATGGCAAAATTGTTCTATAATTATTACCTTGTACATTTTTATCTGTCGCTATTTCCTTCACAGAGCCTTTTTTATTTTCTGTTGCTTGCTCATTGGAATTATCTGAGTCTTTTTTATTTTCTTCCGAATTGCCACATGCTGATAATACGATAATTGCTGAGATGATTAGTAATAATGTCCGTTTCATGCACTATCTCCTCTAATTCATAATTTCTTTTTGTTTTGCGATAAAGTCATTTTCACTCCATACCGTAGTACCGAATTTTTCCGCTTTCGCTAATTTAGATCCTGCATCATCACCGGCAATAACGACATCTGTTTTTTTAGTTACACTGTTAGTTACTTTGGCACCTTGTAACTCTAGCCATTGTGCAGCTTCATTTCTAGTCATTTGATGTAATTTGCCAGTTAACACAATTGTCTTATCTTTAAAGTCAGGATGTCCTTCTATATTAGTTGTACGGACCCCTTTAAAATCCATATTAACATGTTTTTCTTTTAATTTATTAATGAGTGCACGAATATCTTCGTTATCTAAATACGTTACAACAGATTGCGCTAGCTTGTGACCTACATCATGAATTTCAATAAGTTCTTCTTCCGTAACATCAAATAATTTATCAATCGTACCGTATTTCTCTGCAATCACTTGACTGGCTTTTACACCTAAATGTCTAATACCTAGACCAAACAATAACTGTTCGAGTGAATTTTCTTTTGAGGCTTCAATAGCTGATAATAAGTTACTTACTTTTTTAGTCCCCATTCTCTCTAATGGCAACAAATCTTCCTCAGTTAAATAATAAATATCCGCTACATCTTTAATTTTATTATTTTCATAAAGCTGTTGAATAATTTTTGTACCTAGACCATCAATATTCATAGCTTGGCGAGATACAAAATGTATTAGTCCTTCAACTAATTGTGCCTGACACTTAGGATTTATGCACCTTAACGCAACTTCTCCTTCAATACGGACTAATTCGTGATTACAGCTAGGACAATGTGTCGGCATATGATATGTTTCAACACCTTCAGGACGCCTTTCGACAATACTGTATACGACCTCTGGTATAATATCGCCTGCTTTTTTGATTACTACGCTATCACCAATTCGAATATCTTTTTCATGAATTAAATCTTCGTTATGTAATGAAGCTCTTGATACTGTTGTGCCAGCGACTCTAACTGGCTCTAAAATCGCCGTTGGTGTTACTACTCCTGTACGTCCAATACTCAATTCAATATCATGTAATTGAGTAACTACTTCTTCAGCAGGAAACTTATATGCAATTGCCCACCGTGGTGATTTTTGTGTATATCCCATTTCTTCTTGTTGTTCAATATCGTTCACTTTAATGACTATGCCATCAATATCGTAAGACAGTGATTCACGTTGCTCAGTCCAATAAGATATAAATTCCAATACTTCGTCAATAGTTCCAACTTTTTTACGCTTTTGATTCGTTTTAAAACCAAGTTCATCTAATTCATCTAAAGCGCCACTTTGTGTAGTTGCATCAAATTCCGTAAAATTATTTACACTATATAAAAACACACTGAGCTTTCTTTTGGCAGCTAAACGTGCATCCAATTGTCTTAGTGAGCCTGCTGCAGCATTTCGAGGGTTAGCAAATGGCTGTTCATCGTTTTGAGCCTTCTCTTCATTTAATTTTAAAAATGAGGATCTAGGCATATATGCTTCACCGCGAACTTCAAATGTAAGTGGCTTCTTGATTTTTAATGGAATGGCATGAATGGTTTTTAAATTCTCTGTAATATCTTCACCCGTTGTGCCATCGCCACGAGTTAGACCTTTTACAAATACACCATTTTCATATTTTAATGACACTGCTAACCCATCAATTTTCAATTCACACATATACTCTACTGTGCCTATTTGGTCATGTATTCGCTGGTCAAATTTCCTTAAATCTTCTTCATTAAAAGCATTTCCCAAACTTAACATAGGGGTATCGTGTTTTACTTTTTCAAACGTTGATTGTGCAGTTCCTCCCACCCTAACGGTCGGAGAATCTGCAGTTTTCATTTCAGGATGTGCTGCTTCTATATCAATCAACTCGTGTAACAACTTATCATATTCACTATCTGGTACTGAAGGTTGATCTTTTACATAGTATTCATAACTATATTGATTCAATAATTGTCGTAACGTTTCAACACGTTGTTCAATTTGTTGACTCATGAAGTTATTCCCCCTTCTTCTCAATAGGTGCGAATTGCGCTAATAATCTTTTAGGACCTTCGGATTTAAATATAATGTCTAATTCAACTGAACCATTTTTCTCAGTTACATTACTAACCATGCCTTCTCCCCAAGACTTATGCGTCACTTTGTCACCTACATGCCATTCATTTGTGCTTACCTGTTTTTTAGAAGGACGAACACTTTTACTAAATCCTCGTTTTTCAGGTTTTTTAGTTGCAGTATTAATTTTATGACTTTGTGCAGACGTTCTTGAAGTGTTATTTAATAATTCTTCTGGGATTTCTCTTAAGAAACGAGAAGGTAAGTTTGACTGTGATCGTCCAAACAACATTCTAGACGTTGCATGGGTAATAAATAATTGTTCTTCTGCACGAGTAATCGCTACATAACAAATTCTGCGCTCTTCTTCCATTTCGTGCTCATCATCACTTTTAATTGCTCTAATGTGTGGAAAGATAGATTCTTCCATTCCCATTATAAAGACTATTGGGAATTCTAAACCTTTCGCAGAGTGCATTGTCATTAAAGTAACACCATCTTCAATTTGCGCTTCATCAATATCAGCTACTAATGATAAATCAGTTAAAAAATTAATTAACGATTGTTCTTCTAAAGGGGTGTTTTTTTCATAATCTTTAGGAACTGACATAAATTCATCGATGTTTTCTAAGCGACTACGAGATTCAAGTGTTTGTTCTTTTTCTAACATCATTCTATACCCTGATTTTTGTAAAATTTCTTCTACAATTTCACTTATTTCTAAAAATTCTTGTTCTTTAATGAGGTTCTGCATTAATTCATAAAAAGTAATACATTCTTGAGTTACTTTTTTGGATAAGCCGATAAAATCGACTTCACCTAATGCATCAAACATACTAATGTCATTTTGACGTGCATAATTAGCAATTTTATCTACTGAGGATGGACCGATACCTCTTTTAGGTACATTAATAATGCGTTGTAAACTAATATCATCATTACTATTTGCTACAATTCGTAAATAACTTAATAAGTCTTTAATTTCTTTACGGTCATAGAACTTTTGACCGCCTACCATCGTATATGGAATGTTCGATTTCATAAATGTTTCTTCAAGCACACGTGATTGCGCATTTGTACGATACAATATCGCCATGTCTTTGTACTTTTTATTCTTTTTTTGCTGTTTCATTATTTCACGTACAACATATTCCGCTTCATCACGTTCAGTTGTCGCTTCATAGTATTGAATTTTTTCACCTTCAGTGTTGCCAGTCCATAGACCCTTAGGTTTACGCTCAGAGTTGTTTTTTATTACTTCATTCGCAGCTGTTAAGATGGTTTTAGTTGAACGATAATTTTGTTCTAAAAATATTGTTGTTGCTTGTGGGTAATCTTCTTCGAAAGATAGAATGTTTTGGATATCAGCACCACGCCATCCATAAATAGATTGATCTGAGTCCCCTACAACACATAAGTTTTCAAATTTACTCGCTAATTGTTGTACTAAAGTATACTGTGCTTTATTAGTATCTTGATACTCATCCACATGTATATATTGAAATTTATTTTGATAATATTCTAATACTTCTGGAACACGTTCAAACAATTTAATTGTTGTCATGATTAAGTCATCAAAATCCAACGCTTCATTACGTGACAATTGACGTTGATAACCACTGTAAACAGTTGCGACCATTTGTGAATGATAGTCTGTTGCTTCATTTTGTGCATCTTCAGGTGTTTTTAATTCGTTTTTTAAATTGCTAATAGCTCCAATAAACATGCGTGGTTCGAATTTTTTACTATCAATATTTTCTTGTTTTAACACATCTTTAATTACTGACTTTTGATCAGTAGGATCAATAATTGTAAAATTGCGTTCTATACCAAGTCTATCAATATCTCTACGTAATATACGTACACACATCGAGTGAAACGTTGACATCCATATCACTTCAGCTTGTTCCCCGACAAGTGATTCCACACGCTCTTTCATCTCTCTGGCAGCCTTATTAGTAAATGTAATTGCTAAAATGTTATACGGTGATACATCCTTCTCATCTAATAAATAAGCAATTCGGTGTGTTAACACACGTGTTTTTCCTGAACCTGCACCTGCCATGATTAATAATGGACCTTCTGTGGTTCTCACCGCTAAACTTTGTTCATCATTCATTTTCTCTACTAACGAATTCATTTATGTAACTCCTTTATTTTCACTGTTTTTAACGCTTTTTTTATGTCTTGATAGATGATGTCTCCAACTATAATTGTATCTGCATACGTTGCCATTTCAGTTGCAGTATCTAAATCAACTATCCCACCACCATAAAACAACTGAGTTTCAGTAAGCATTTCTGCGGCACTGCGTACAATCTCGACATCTCCATATTGTCCACTATATTCTAAATACATGATTGGTAATTTATACATGTTGTTAATCATTTGTGCATACGCTTCAACATCTTCAATTGTTAAATCCGTAGTTGCTTGTGTTTTTCGAGCCACTTTACTGTCTGAATTTAACACCACATATCCTTCAAAAACCATTTCATTAAAATCAATCATATGTCCATAGGTTTTTAACGCTTCATGTAATATCCCATTATGATATGTGACATCGTTACTATTTAGCACTGTCGGCACAAAATAAAAGTCAAAACCAGGCATTACACTTTCTATATTAGAAATTTCTAATACTAAAGGTAATGGGTAACGCCTAACGCGACTCATTAAATGAATAACATTATCTTCAGTAACATTATCAGTACCACCAATTATTATAGCATCTGTATTGGACTCACAAATGGACTCTAAGTCCGCATCACTTATATCTTTTGCTGGGTCTAATTTAAAAATATGTTGCCATTCTTTAATGTTATACATTGCATGTTACTCCTTCTTATAGCATACATCTGATTATAGCATTTTTATGATTTGAGTTCTAAAATTGCAACAAAAAATCACCTTAAATTTTAAGATGATTTTGTAGCTGCATTTAATAAAAAACCGTCGTTAAATGCCATATTATTTTAAATTATAATATTTTTCTAAGCTAGTCTGTTCTTCATGTATTGTATGAGCTAAACTGTCACCCACATATCTTAAATGCCACGGTTCATATTCATACCCTGTCCAATCTTCTTCCCCTTTAGGATAACGTATAATAAATCCATATTGTTTAGCATGCTTTGCTAGCCAGCGCCCTTCTTTAGAGTGACCAAATTCTTTCTTAAAATTGGATAAAGGGGCATCTGTTCCAACATCAAAAGCAAGTCCTGTTTGATGTTCAGAATGACCAGGTTTCGCAGTATAATCATATGCTTTCTGTCGGCCATCTTGTTTAATCGCTTGCTTGATGAGTTTTTGTTGTTCTTCGTAGCTTCTAAAACCGCTTCTATATTTTAAATCAATTTCTTCTTTTTCAGCTTGTGCTAACAATTTATTTAACTGACGACGTGCATGTTTACTTTCACCTGGGTTATAAGTTTCCGGCAAACTATATTGTTCATTAACTAAAACGTGTCCATTTACTTTAGTTACTCCGTCTTCAGTTGTTAAGATTGGCAATGCATTTTCTGGCTTAACATAAGCAGTATATTGATTACTCTTATTACTACTAACAGTAATAAATAATTGCACAATAAACACTGTGAAACTAACTATCAAAATAACTAACACGAGACTAAAAGTTTTTTTCTTCACTTATTATCCCCCTTGCACGATCTAGTTCATTTATGCTTTTTATTCAGCTACAGATTATATTATGCCACTACAAAAAGAGTCAACATTTCGTTGTTGACTCTTTGAGGTTGCATTAGTAACTGTCTGTATACTATTAAAGTGACCAAACAGAAACATCTTCACATAATTCAGTTATACTAATCTGCAGTTTCAATATTCATTCTATCTAAAATCATAGTGTAGGCGTCATTGCCCCATTGTAATGATCGTTTTACTCTTGAAATTGTCGCTGTCGATGCGCCGGATTCTTGTTCAATCGTAGCATAAGTAAATCCTTGTTTAATCATTTTTGCCACTTGTAATCTTTGAGACAATGATTGCAACTCGTTAACTGTGCATAAATCATCAAAAAATTGATAACATTCTTCGCGTGTTTCAAGCGTTAATATTGCATCAAATAATTCGTCTAACGCTTGTCCTCTTAATTTTTCAATTTGCATATAAAACAACCCCTGTACATTTCAATTTAATCTCATTTTAACGTACTAACGCATTAAAATGTAGTAATTTCCCTTAAAAAATTGAAATTCTTTATAAGACGCTGTAATCACGCTATTTTAAACTAATCCTGCACGTTCAAAAATTGTATCAACTTGGTTTAAATGATGTTCCGGATTAAAACACTCATCAAGTTCTTCAGTAGATAAAAGTGACGTGATTGTATCATCTTGTTCAACTAATGTTCTAAATGGTGTTTTCGTTTCCCATGATTCCATAGCTTTAGGTTGAACTTTATCATAGGCTTCTTCACGTACCATACCTTTATTTATCAACGATAATAGCACACGTTGTGAGAAAATTAAACCGTACGTTTTATCTATATTTGCTTTCATATTATCTTCATAAATTGTCAGACGATCTACGATATTAGTAAATCTATTTAAAGCATAATCTAATGCAATCGTTACATCTGGTAACATAATACGTTCTGCAGAAGAATGTGAAATATCTCTTTCGTGCCATAATGGGATATTTTCATATGCTGTAGTAATGTAGCCTCTAATAACACGAGATAAACCTGTAATATTTTCAGAACCGATTGGGTTACGTTTGTGTGGCATTGCTGATGAACCTTTCTGACCTTTTGCAAATGCTTCTTCCACTTCACGTGTTTCAGTTTTTTGTAAATTACGAATTTCTACTGCAAATTTTTCCATTGAACTTGCTATTAATGCTAGTGTAGCAATATAATATGCATGTCTATCACGTTGTAACGTTTGTGTTGAAACTGGTGCTGCACCAATGCCAAGACGTTCACAAACATGTGCTTCAATTTCTGGTGGAATATTCGCAAAAGTACCAACTGCACCACTCATTTTACCGACTTCAATTTCTTCTCTTACACGCTTAAATCTTTCAAGATTACGTTGCATTTCTGTATACCACAATGCCATTTTCACGCCGAATGTTGTCGGTTCAGCATGTACGCCGTGTGTACGACCCATCATTAAAGTATATTTATAGTCTTTTGCTTTACGTGCTAAAACTTCAATAAAACGTTCTAAATCTTGTTCGATGATATCATTTGCTTGTTTGATGACATAACTTAATGCAGTATCTACTACATCTGTAGATGTTAAACCATAGTGTACCCATTTACGTTCTTCACCAAGTGTTTCAGAAACTTGTCTTGTAAAAGCAACAACATCGTGACGTGTCTCTTGTTCTATTTCTTGTGCACGTTCAACATTTACTTGTGCATTGTCACGAATTTTTTTAACATCTTCTTCTGGTATATGACCTAGTTTACTCCAAGCTTCACAAGCTAAAATTTCAACCTCTAACCAAGCCTCATAACGATTTTGGTCTGTCCAAATATTTGACATCTCTTCTCTTGAATAACGTTCTATCATTTCATTAAACTCCTATCATCTATAAGATTTTATGTAACAAACTCCAAAACATGTACATTATCAAAATGTTTTCGTATAAAGTTCGTGTTTAGTACCTTCAACTATAGTTTAACAGAATCAACTTAAAAAGTATAAGGTTTTTAAGTGTACATTTAAAAACAAAATGGTTGAGTAGCTTTTCTATAACTTTAACTCAACCATTGCTTAATTATTCTATTTTTTTACCTACAAATTCGATGTTTTGCTTTAATACTTCTACACTGCCATCTTTATTTTCTTTGTAGACAGGTTTTTCTATACGTTTAACAGGCATATAGCCTGCTTCTCTTATACGTTGCAAACATTGTTCTATTGTTTCATGTTCTTCAACTGTAAATTTTTGTTGTTTTTTCATATACTTTCCACTTCATCTGTATCATATTGTTTAAGTTTTTTAGTTTTAAGACCTTTAGCCCAAAAACCACCGTGAATCGTTCTTGGTTCATAAGCTACAATAAAGGCTTTGTCATCAATTTGTTTAACGGTCTCTATTAACTTAAATTCAAATCTTCGCGGTGTTAATATTTGCATAATCAGTCTATTACCATCACGACCATATGCAGTATAGTGTGTAACACCATAACCTAAATCTCTTAATTGTTTTGGTAAATCTAATTCATATGCAGATGATGTAACGTTAATAACTGTATAACCTAACGCTAATTTTTCTTCTATTTTCATACCTACAATAATACCGATAGAGAAACCAAAGGCATAAGCAACAATATTTTGTATTTGATCTAGACTAGACATCACTAGTCCTAAACCAACAACGTAAACAAGTACTTCGACAAAACTTACTATTGCCGCGACATATCGATAGCCTTTTAACGTTAATATCGTTCGCATTGTTAGACATGTTACATACGCTACGTTAATTATAAATATCGCTAATACCATGAGCCACGGATTTGATGCAATAACTGACATGACTTACTCCTTCTTTCAATACTTTAAATCTAAATTAGTGTATCAGTAGCATTAAAATTTGTCACTATAAAATTGTGGGTTTTTAGGCCAACTATAACGTGTATAGGCTAATTCCCTTTTATGTGCATTGTTGATATAGTGATTTTCAATTATATTTTGGGCTTCATCTGGCACTTTTTTGTTTTCTAAATAATCATCGATGTGTTCATACGTAACACCTAATGCCGCTTCATCTGGTAATTGTGGTTTGTCGTCTTCTAAATCAGCGGTAGGGATTTTATTGTAGAGATGTTCAGGTGTATTTAAATAGACTAATAATTGCTTTCCTTGTCTTTTATTCAAACCAAATATAGGTGCTATATCTGCTGCTCCATCACCATATTTAGTATAAAATCCTGTGACATTCTCTGCAGAATGATCAGTTCCTACAACAATGCCTGATTGATTTGAAGCTATAGAAAACTGTACTTTCATTCGTTCACGTGCTTTTTCGTTTCCTTTTTGAAAATCTGTTAACTGAATGCCGGCCTCTTCTAATGACGCAATACTTTGATCAACAGCCGGTTTAATATTTACTGTTACGATTTCATCAGGTGCTATAAACTTCAAAGCATCTTCAACTTCAGCAGCATCTTGTTGTTGCCCATATGGTAATTTTACAGCTATAAATTTACATTCTCTGTTTTCATTTCTTAACTCTTCTACAGCTATTTGTACTAATTTTCCAGTTAAGGTTGAATCTTGTCCACCAGAAATCCCTAATACAAGTGATTTAATGAATCCATGTGATTGTACGTAATTTTTAATAAATTGAATGATATTTCGTGTTTCCAGTTCACTATCAATTTCTGGCTTCACTTTCATTTCGTTGACGACAATATCTTGTAAATTACTCATTTTCTTCCTCCATCTCCTTCACATGTTCTGCAACTTCAAATATACGTTTATGTTTATTTTCCCAACATGCAGTGCTTAAATCTACAGGATATTCTTGTGGATTTAAATAACGTTTATTTTCTTCCCATAGATGAGATAAACAATCTTTCAAATAGAGCTGTGCTTCTCTTTCTGTAGGTACATCATAAACCAACTTCCCGTTTTCAAAAATATCATGATGTAAATCTTTAGCAACAAAGGACTTTATAAATTTCATTTTGTACGTATGAACAGGATGGAATAATTTCAACGGTGATTCTGCATTAGGATCTTCATGAGACAAGGTAATATAATCACCTTCAGCTTTATTCGTCTTTTTATTAATAATACGGTACACATTCTTTTTACCCGGTGTGGTTACTTTTTCAGCATTATTTGATAATTTGATACGATCTACGTAATTACCATCTGCATCTTCTATAGCCACTAATTTATATACAGCACCTAAGGCAGGTTGATCATAACCAGTAATTAATTTCGTCCCTACTCCCCACGAATCAACTTTAGCACCTTGTGATTTTAAACTTGTTATCGTTTGTTCATCTAGGTCGTTAGAGACTATGATTTTAGCATCTGTAAAGCCAGCTTCATCTAACATTCTACGTGCTTCTTTTGATAAATATGCTATATCACCAGAATCCAATCGGATACCTACAAAATTAATTTGATCACCTAATTCTTTTGCGACTTTGATCGCATTTGGTACCCCTGATTTTAAAGTGTGGAATGTATCCACTAAAAATACGCAGTCTTTATGGCGTTCAGCATATTTTTTAAAAGCAATATATTCGTCACCGTATGTTTGCACCATTGCATGTGCATGTGTTCCTGACACTGGAATATCAAATAATTTTCCAGACCGTACGTTACTTGTTGAATTAAAACCACCAATATATGCAGCACGAGCTCCCCAAACTGCTGCGTCTGCTTCCTGTGCTCTGCGCGTACCAAATTCCATTAATACATCATCATTTGCAACTTGACGAATACGACTTGCTTTAGTCGCAATTAAAGTATGGAAATTAACTATATTCAAGAGCATTGTTTCTATTAATTGCGCTTGAATCAATGGCGCTTCTACTCGCATTAATGGTTCATTACCAAAACATAATTCTCCCTCTTGCATTGAACGGATGTTACCAGTAAATTTAAGTTCTTGTAAATATGCTAAAAAATCTTCTTGGTAGCCTATAGATTTTAAGTATTCAATATCAGACTCGGAAAATTTAAAATTTTTAATATATTCTATAGCTCGTTTTAAACCATTGAATACTGCATATCCACTATTAAAAGGCATACTTCTAAAATACAAATCAAACACTGCTTTACGTTCATGAATACCATCATGCCAATATGTTTCTGCCATATTTATTTGGTATAAATCATTATGTAATGTAAGCGTATCATCCTCAAATTGCTGCACAGATTATCTCTCCAATCAACCTTTTTTCTTAGTTTATCATAAATCATTGATATATAGCATTTTTAAAATTTGTGTGTTTTATGACCATTCAATCGACAAATTAGTGACATTTTTTAATTTATCTCAATACCTTTTAGCAAAATCAATTATACTTAATTTTGAGGTGTTAAAAAATGTTAACAGAAGCCAAGAATTTTATTACTCAGATGTACTCAGAGTTAAATTATGATAATCAAAGCTTAAACGAACGTTTAACAGCAATCTCCGCAGAAATAACTGACACAGGCTCCTATACACATACGTATGAGGAATTAAGTTACGGCGCAAAAATGGCTTGGCGTAATTCTAACCGTTGTATTGGACGTTTTTTCTGGAATACTTTGACAGTTCAAGATGCTAGAGATGTCGATGATGAAGACACTTTTATCGCTTCTATCAATCATCATATTAATGAAGCTACAAATAACGGTAAAATCAAACCTTTTATTACAATCTATCATCCTGAGCACCCACCTAAAATTTTCAACAATCAACTTATTCGCTATGCTGGTTACGATGATTATGGTGATCCAGCAGAAAAGCAAGTGACCGCTTTAGCTCAGCAATTGGGATGGCAAGGCAATAATACAAATTTTGATGTCTTACCTCTAATTTATGCAATGCCAAATCAACCAGTAACTTATTATGAATATCCGTCTGAAATTATTAAAGAAGTTGCAATAACTCATGATCAGTATCCGAAACTCAAGTCATTAGCATTAAAATGGTATGCAGTACCTATCATTTCAAACATGGATTTGAAGATTGGTGGAATTACGTATCCAACTGCACCATTCAACGGCTGGTATATGGTTAATGAAATTGCAGTCCGTAATTTTACTGATAGTTATCGCTATAATTTATTAGAATCTGTTGCAGAAGCGCTTGAATTTGATACACTTAAAAATAATTCGTTCAATAAAGATCGTACTTTAGTCGAATTGAATCACGCAGTATATCATTCATTTAAGCAAGCTGGTGTATCTATTGTGGATCATCATACTGCTTCTAAACAATTCTCCTTGTTTGAACAAAACGAATATCAAAACAAGCGAGATGTAACTGGAAAATGGTCATGGCTAGTGCCGTCATTATCGCCTACATTAGTATCAAACTATCACCATGGCTATCCAAACATTATGAATGATCCAAATTTTCATTATAAGCAGCAAGAAAAACGGGGCTGTCCGTTCCACTAAAGTATGCATAAAGTTAAGGAGATCAAACTATGAAATTATATTATTTAGGGCCTAAAGGGACATTTTCATATTTAGCAGCTCTACAATACAAATCAGAACAAGAAATGACTTATATTCCTAAAACAAACCTCTATGAAGTTGTAAATGCTGTCTCTCTCGATAGTAATAGCGTCGCAGTAGTTCCTATTGAAAATTCAATTGAAGGTACTATTAATATAGTTGCCGATGCACTGACACAACAAAACATTTATGCCCAAGGTGAAATTCACTTAGACATTCAATTCGCATTATACGGTGACCAAGAGAGCTCTGTTACAAATATCGAAAAGGTTTATTCCATAGCGCCAGCTATTAGTCAAACGAGTCAATTTATTCAAAAACAGGGCTATCAATACGATTATGTGGATAGTACTGTCAAAAGTTTAGAAAAAATCACTCCTACCGTAGGAGCGATTGCTCCTTTAGGCAGTGGCGAAGCACATGGATATTCACCATTAATGCAAAATATCCAAGATTACCCACATAACGTTACACGCTTTTTAGTCGTAAGTAACCAAGCACAACATACAACTAATGCTTCAGATACCATATTATTAATAACTCCAAAGCATGATAAGCCTGGTTTATTAGCTAGCATCTTAAATACTTTTGCTCTATTTGACATCAACTTATCGTGGATCGAATCAAGACCTTTAAAAACACAACTAGGTATGTATCACTTCTTCGTTCAAGCTGATAGTTCGATGAATGAAAATTTAAACAAAGTGATTACCATATTAAACACTTTAGATTTCCATACTAAACTTATCGGTTCTTTCAATAAAATCAATTAAACAAAGAGTCCAGTACATAAAAAGCTCTGACTAAAAAATAAACGTCAATTTCTATTGATACGATATAGAAATTGACGTTTTATTAGTTTTATAAAATATTCACATCTATAATTCTTTATTACTATTTCTTGGTTTTCGAAGAGCCCTATTTTGACTAATAAAATATAATTTGTATCGGTTTTGTAACGTGCTGACGCCCGCGGAAAGCGTTCACAAAAAAACTGCCAACAAAGTCGGAAGCTTTATCGACAGTCTAAGAGGACAAATCCATGTTTAGGATTAATCCTCTTATTTTCTGTTGCTTAATGCTATTACTAGCTAAATATAATAATATTTCTAAACTTTTGTACTATGCATTACTATTAATCTTTTAGTGGCATTGGTTGCGTGAGATCTACACCAAGCACATATGGCATCACAAAATACACTACTAAAATAATAATTAATGCACTGATTAAATTGACCCAAAAACCTACGGATGCCATTCTTTTAATTGATATCTTTCCAGTACCAAAGACAATCGCATTCGGTGGTGTTCCTACAGGTAACATATAAGCACAGTTCGCTGCCATTGCTGCAGGTACCATTAACAATAATGGGTTAACTTCAACCGCTACCGACAACGTAGCTAATATAGGTAATATCATCGTTGCTGTTGCAGTATTAGAAGTAATTTCAGTTAAGAATAGTACAAACAATGTTATTACGATAACGATAATGAGTGGACTCACTCCTTGGATTAACTTCAACTGATCACCTAACCATGCAGCTAAACCACTTGAGGCAATACCTTTTGCGAGTGCTAAACCACCACCAAATAGTATTAATACGCCCCAAGGTAAGTCCTTTGCCACATTCCAATCAATGATACGTTTATGTTGTTCTTTATTTTTAGCAGGAATTAGGAATAATAACACCGCAATAAAAATCGCAATCGTACCATCAGCAATCTCTGAAGTTACAGACCAATTTTTTAATAAAAACTCTCTCGTAATCCATAAAAAACTCGCCAACATAAACACAATTTGCACAACTTTTTCTTCGTACTTCATTTTCCCTAGCTCATCTAACTTTTGTTTAATAATTTCATGTCCGCCAGGTAATTCTTTCATATCATGTTTGAAAGCTAAATTTTTTAAATAAAACCATGCAATAAATAATAATATAAAAACTGTTGGCACTCCAATAATCATCCATTTAGCAAAACTAATTTCTTCACCAAATGCAGATTGATACTGCCCCTTTAAAATGATTAATGGCGGTGTTCCTATAAGTGTACCTAAACCACCTATAGTACCTGCATATCCAATTGCTAATACTAAAGATTGCTCAAATTTATTTAAACTCTCTGTACTCGTTTTACTACTTTTTAGTTCATGCGCTTCTTTAATAATAGCTAAACCAATTGGTATCATAATCATCACTGCTGCGGTGTTAGATACAAACATGGATAAAAAACCAGTTGCTATCATAAAACCTAATAAAATTCGTCCCGTACTTGTTCCTAGATAATTAATGATATTTAATGCTACACGAGTATGTAAATTCCAACGCTCCATAGCTATCGCCAATATAAAACCACCTAAAAACAAGAAGATAATATCATTACCATATTGTGCTGACACTTCTTCAGGTGATAAGACATGACCCAGAGGTAGTAAAATTAACGGCAACAAACTCGTTGCTGCTATTGGAATTGCTTCAGTAATCCACCATACAGCAATCCATAGCGTAATACCTAACACAAAAGTACCTTGTGTAGATAATGAGTCTGAATGGAAAAATAGTAGTGTTAGCACAAATAATAACGGCCCTACTATTAAGCCAACTAATTGCCCCGTATTATAAGACTGATTTTTACCCTTTTTTGAAAAGAACGTTAAATAATACGAGGATCTCACATTACTAGTATTATTTTGTTTCATTTTATAATCCCCCTTGTTATTATCTGAATATTCTTAATAATAACAATTGGATTGTATCACATTATAACCTACTTATATATATAAATTCTAAAAACATTTTTATAGTTTATGCTTTTACTTAATAACATTTATTGTTTTTAATTTGACCTTATCATATTGTGTTAATATTAAATGCTCAATATCCTCAAGATGTAATGATTGTGAATCATGGGTGAAGTTATTGTTAGCAATGACAACATTAGAATGTCTTATGTTATCGTAACTTCTAATATGCACTGCATCATACGCCATTTGACCTTCAAAACGATTGCGATAAATGTTTAAGTTATTTCCAGCCTGTGTTTTACTCATCCGTCCTTGTAAGTCTTGGGCATGTATATTGCCTTCCTTAACAGCTAGATAGCGAATCCCACCTGCACACTGTTGAAATAAATTATCATAAATATAAATGTTGTATGATTTTAACGGGGTTAATGCATAATAGTGCATGTTATTGAAAGTATTACGTCTAATATGAATATTTGTATAGTATTGGTCAAAACGACTTGCATGCGAACCAATAGCACGATTCCACGCTTTCATGCCTGGCGTGTCAGACGAACCAAAATAACAATTTTCAATAATCATATTTTGCGTCGTAGTTCCATCTGTTGCTCCAAATTTCGGAAAAGCACCTTTCACTTGCATATCAATTTGCACCGCTTCAGAAAATTGGCGTTTATTTTTAGGGTCATTAAACCCTAAAAAGTTGCATTTATTAATATGCACACCATTTAAGCCGCATGCATCAATACAATGCCCTCCTACCACGTCTTTAAATGTCACTTCTTCAATTAAAATTTCACGTGCGTGTCCTATACATAGCGCTGTATTATAATACGGGTACTGTATACCATTCATATCTAGGACACCACCACGAATAGTAATATGACTGTTGCCATTATATCCATAATACACTCGAGGTTTTTTCCCATTTTTAATTAAAGCATCTCTGCCACATCGTTTTAACACACATTGGTTATCCATTATAACTGTAGTATTGCCATAGATGACCAATGCTTTTCTTATATGATATTCACCTTTAGGTATGAACACTGTAGTATGGGGATATTTTTTAGCGACGTTTAATGCTTGTTGAATCGCTCGTGTGTCTTTACGTTTATTGCGTCCCACTAAGCCAAAATCTTGTGCGTTTATTTGCATAATTTTTTCCTTTCCACTATGTGTGTTGATAGTTAGTAATTAACAAAATATAAAATATTTAAACTCGATTAATTTGCTTTTTTAAGTTATGCTAACACATATACTTTTGGTATAACTTATTAATAAAGTTGGAGCGTGGAGAGATTTATGAAAAATAGTGCCTTAATTGTTGTAGATTATTCTAATGATTTTGTTGCTGACAATGGGAAACTTACATGTGGAAAACCTGGACAAAGGATTGAATCTTACATCGTACGACGTATCGATGATTACAATAGTCATAAATGCCCTATTTTTTTTATGATGGATTTGCATCACGAAGACGATTATAACCATCCAGAAAACAAACTCTTCCCCCCACATAACATATTGGGAACGTCAGGAAGACAATTATATGGTAAAGTCAATGATATTTATCAAAACATTCAATACAATGATCATGTCCATTTTATTGATAAAACACGTTATGATTCTTTTTGTGGCACACCATTAGAGTTACTGTTACGCGAACGTGGTGTTAAACGTTTAGAAATCGTTGGCGTATGTACTGACATTTGTGTATTACATACTGCAATTTCAGCATATAATTTAGGTTACAAAATAGCAATTTCAGCACGAGGTGTAGCTTCATTCAACCAAACAGGTCATAGTTGGGCTTTAGAACATTTTAAAAATTCGTTAGGTGCTGAAGTAGAACATCAAGCATAAATCATGCTAGAATAATATTAAATATTTATTTAAGGAGAATTGAATTATGGCTAAAACTTATATTTTCGGACACAAAAATCCAGATACGGATGCAATTTCATCAGCAATCATCATGGCAGACTTTGAAAAACAAACTGGTAATACAGATGCTCAAGCCTTCCGCTTAGGCGAAGTCGGACCAGAAACACAACATGCTTTAGATTATTTCAACATTACAGCACCAGACCTTTTAAATGATGATTTAACAGATCAAAATGTAATATTGGTTGACCATAACGAATTCCAACAAAGTGCGGATTCGATAGCAAACGCTACGGTACAACATGTTATTGATCATCACAGAATTGCAAACTTCGAAACTGCTGCGCCACTTTATTATCGCGCTGAACCAGTAGGTTGTACAGCAACTATTTTATACAAAATGTATAAAGAAAGAGGTTTCGAAATCAAACCTGAAATTGCTGGTTTAATGATTTCTGCAATTATTTCAGATAGCTTACTATTCAAATCACCTACATGTACTGAAGAAGACGTTGCTGCTGCTGAAGCTTTAAAAGCAATTGCAAATGTTGATTTAGAAGTATATGGCCTTGAAATGTTAAAAGCTGGTGCATCTACAGTAGATAAAAGTGCAGTGGACTTATTATCATTAGATGCTAAATCATTCAACATGGGTGACTATGTAACTCGTATTGGACAAGTAAACACGGTTGATATTGACGAAGTTTTTGAACGTCACGATGAATTAGCTACAGCAATGTTAGCAGCAAACACAGAACAAAATTATGATTTATTTGTTTTATTAGTGACAGATATTATCAACAGTAATTCAAAAATCTTAGTTATCGGTGACAACAAAGATAAAGTTGGCGAAGCATTTAATGTACAATTAGAAAACGGTACAGCATTCTTACCAGGTGTTGTTTCTAGAAAGAAACAAGTTGTACCTCAAATTACTGAAGTATTAAGCTAATATCCTTTACTATTTAATTTTATATACATTAAACTGGAACATAACTATGTTCCAGTTTTTTCTCACATGATACTGTTATACATTTACACACTTAAAGGAGGAATTAGTTTGAATCAGTTCGACACTGTTTTCAACCAAAGTAAACAATACTTTAAGTCACATGTTACAAAAGATTTTAAATTCAGAAAAAGACAATTAAAGGCGCTTAGTAAAAGTATTAAAGCGCACGAAGATGACTTGTTACACGCTTTTCAACAAGATTTAGGAAAGAATAAAGTCGAAGCTTATGCGTCTGAAATCGGTTTTGTCCTAAAAAATTTAAAATTAGCACGAAAAGAACTTAAAAATTGGGCTAAACGTAAACAAGTAAATACTCCGCTTCACATGTTTCCAACTAAAAGCTATATAATGAAAGAACCATACGGTACGGTACTCATTATCGGACCTTTCAATTACCCATTTCAGTTATTGATAGAGCCATTGATTGGTGCTATAGCTGCTGGTAATACGGTTATTTTGAAGCCTTCAGAACTCACACCTAATGTCTCACACGTCGTCAAAAATATTATTGAATCTACATTTGATTCAGCTTACATTAGCATTATTGAAGGTGATGCAGAAGTAACAAAACAACTAGTAGCATTACCTTTCGACTATATATTCTTCACTGGTAGTGAACACGTTGGTCGTTCCATTTATCAAGCGGCGAGTAAAAATTTAACACCAGTAACGTTAGAATTAGGAGGAAAATCTCCAGTTATAGTTGACGACACAGCCAATATTAAAGTTGCCAGCGAACGTATTTGTTTTGGTAAATTTATTAATGCTGGCCAAACTTGCGTTGCACCAGACTTTATTTTAGTCAATCAAAAGGTAAAAGCAGATCTTATTAAAGCTATTAAAACTACAATTAAAGAGTTTTATGGTACACAAATCCAATCATCTCCTGATTTCGGTAGAATTGTTAGCGCTAAACATTTTACGCGATTACAACAATTACTTGAATCACACCAAAATGAAATTGTTTTCGGTGGTGATACCGATCAAAATGAGAACTACATTAGCCCTACTATTTTAGATAATATTACATTTGATTCTACAATTATGAAAGACGAAATTTTTGGGCCTATCTTACCTATTATTGCTTACGATGATTTTGATGAAATTATTAACACTTTACAAAGTAAACCTAAACCATTGAGTTTATATCTATTTAGTGAAGATGAAAATACTACAGAACGTATTTTAAATGAATTATCTTTCGGTGGTGGTGCCATCAATGATACTATTATGCATTTAGCCAATCCTAATTTACCATTCGGCGGTGTAGGACTTTCGGGTATTGGTCAATACCACGGTAAATACAGTTTTGATACTTTCAGTCATGCAAAATCTTATATTTTCAAAACAACTCGTTTAGAATCAAGTCTTGTCTTCCCACCTTATAAAGGTAAATTCAAATATATCAAAACATTTTTCAATAACTAACGATTAAAAAGAGGTTGGGATAATATTAATTTGTTCCAACCTCTTTTCATTTTGGCAGTAGCTGACTGCATTGAAAATGCGCTTCAAATCAAGATTTTTTCAATGCTAGTCATCCTTGCCGGGGTGGGACGACGAAATCATTTTCTCAAAATCAGATTTCTGTCCCACTCCATATTTTATTCGAAACCTTTTTCATATGGGCAGTAGTTGACTGCATTGAAAATGCGCTTCAAACCGAGCTTTTTTCAACGCTAGTCATCCTTGCCGGGGTGGGACAACGAAATCATTTTCTCAAAATCAGATTTCTGTCCCACTCCCTTTTAGCGTTATTATTATTTTAAAAATTGAACACATACACCTTCAGGCGCCGTTGCTCTATTATCTGTTTGAGTTAATGTTCCTGTTGCTTTATCTCGTTTAAAGACAACTAATGGTGAACTGCCTTCTTGATGCGCACAAACTAAGTAGTCGTCAGATGCTACAATATTAAAGTCCCTAGGAAACTCTCCGCCACTCGGCGTAATATCTACTAATTCTAATGATGCACCATCTTCTACTATTTTAAAAATCGCTATACTATCATGACCTCTATTACTAATATATAAAAATTGTTGGTCCTGAGATAACCTAACAGCTGCTAACTTAGTATCACCATTAAATGATTCGGGAATTGTCAAATGTTTTTCTATTTCTTCGAATTTACCATCTTCATATTTTACTACGGATACTTTATTGGATAGTTCATGTACGATATAAGCATATTTACTATTATTTTGATTAAAAGTAATATGTCTAGGGCCGTCTCCCGGCTCAAATTTAGTAACAGCGTATTCTGTTAAACCATCTTGACCATAAGTATATGTCACTACATTGTCTGTTCCTAAATCCATTGCTACTACATACTTGTTATCCGGTGTGACATCTAAGAAATGAACATGAGGACCGTCTTGACGTTCATTAGAACCTACCTCATAAGTATGTTGCAATTCATGAATCAACTGCACTACTTCCCCAGTTTCAGCATTTAATTCGTATAGTCGTGCAACACCAGCACCGTAAACTGACTCAAATAAATATTGTCCATCAGGAGATACTGCTATATAACATCCTGTACCAGCTGTAGAAGCTAAACATTTATTAATTAATGTCAAACGCCCTTCTGCATCAATTTTAAGGCTTGCTACGCCACAATCATCACCTTCACGCGTAATTGCGTATAAATAAGAATTATATTGGGTAATATACGTTGACGCTTCTAGTTCGAATCCAGTTTCTACGGTATCTATGTCACCAGTAGCTTCATTCAATTCAAAACGATAAATCCCTTTGCCTTCTTTTTTAGTATATGTACCAACATATCCTACTGTTGTCATGTAAACCCCTCCATTATTGATATAGTACTAGTTTATAAAATATATACCAGAATAACAATCAATTAAATTTTGATGCATAGCCATGAACTGATGTAGTCATTTCAAATTATATAGACAACCTTCTATATAGATGTTAATCTATATAATGTTTAGGAGGTATATTGATGTCTTATAAAAATCTTTCTTCAATATTAAAAGTTTTATCAGATCCAAGTAGATTAGAAATAATAGATTTACTTTCTTGTGGTGAGCTGTGTGCCTGTGACTTGTTAGAACACTTTCAATTTTCTCAACCAACATTAAGCCACCATATGAAGTCATTAGTAGATAATGAGTTAGTTACTACACGAAAAGATGGTAACAAACGTATGTATCAACTTAATCACGAGACTTTAGATGATCTCAATCAAAACTTAAATACCATTACAACACCTAACACACGCTGTGTCTGTAAAAATATGAAATCAGGTGAATGCTGATGATGACGACTTTAGCAATTATAATTTTTCTTATAACTTTATTTTTTGTCATTTGGCAACCTAAAGGCCTAGATATTGGTATTACAGCTTTAATTGGAGCTGTAGTTGCTATCATTACAGGCGTGGTTAGCTTTTCCGATGTCTTAGAAGTAACCGGTATTGTCTGGAATGCTACTTTAACATTTGTTGCTGTCATTCTTATTTCATTAATATTAGATGAAATTGGATTTTTTGAATGGTCTGCGATACATATGGTCAAAGCTTCAAACGGTAATGGGTTAAAAATGTTTATTTTTATCATGCTATTAGGGTCAATTGTAGCTGCATTTTTCGCAAATGATGGCGCTGCTTTAATCTTAACGCCTATTGTATTAGCGATGGTCAGAAATTTAGGCTTTAATAAAAAAATGATATTCCCATTTATTATTGCTAGTGGATTTATTGCTGATACTACATCTCTACCCTTAATTGTCAGTAACCTAGTTAATATTGTTTCTGCTGATTACTTTGACATCGGATTTATTGAGTACTTTAGTCGAATGATTATACCTAACATATTCTCTTTGATTGCTAGTATTCTCGTACTATGGCTATATTTCAGAAAATCTATACCCAAAACTTTCGAAACTGAAAATCTTATGAATCCAAATGATGCTATAAAAGATCCAAAATTATTTAAGATTTCATGGATTGTGTTAGCTATTTTACTTGTGGGTTATCTTGTTAGTGAATTTATTCATATTCCAGTATCAATTATTGCTGGTATAGTTGCTGTTATCTTTGTACTCTTAGCTCGTAAGTCTCATGCAGTTCATACGAAACAAGTGATTAAAGGGGCACCATGGAATATTGTCCTATTTTCAATTGGTATGTACCTAGTCGTGTTTGGCTTAAAAAATGTAGGTATCACTACAATTTTGGCCGATGTATTATCTAATATTTCAAGTTATGGCTTATTCAGCAGTATTATGGGCATGGGCTTTATATCAGCCTTTTTATCATCAATAATGAATAATATGCCTACAGTTTTAATAGATGCTATTGCTATCGGACAATCAAATGTAGTTGGGTCTATTAAAGAAGGTATGATTTATGCAAATGTAATAGGCTCCGATTTAGGACCGAAAATTACTCCAATCGGTTCTTTAGCAACATTATTGTGGCTACATGTTTTAACACAAAAAGGTGTAAAAATCGCATGGGGCACATACTTTAAAACTGGAATCATTATTACTATTCCGGTACTCTTTGTAACATTATTAGGTTTATTCCTAACATTAATTATATTTTAAGAAAAGAGGCTTTAATAATGCGTAAAAAAACAATTTATTTTATTTGTACTGGAAACTCTTGTCGTAGCCAAATGGCAGAAGGTTGGGGTAAGAAAATACTTGGCGAACATTGGAATGTCTATTCAGCTGGTATTGAAACACACGGTGTGAATCCTAAAGCAATTGAAGCAATGCAAGAAGTAGATATTGATATATCCAACCATACGTCAGACTTAATTGATAATAATATTCTTAAGCAATCGGATTTGGTGGTTACATTATGTAGCGATGCAGATGCTAATTGCCCTATCCTGCCACCAAATGTAAAAAAAGAACATTGGGGTTTTGACGACCCAGCAGGAAAAGATTGGTCAGAATTTCAACGCGTCCGAGATGAAATTGGTCGCACGATACAGCAATTTCATAAAACAAACTAAACACTAAGACGACATAATTTATGTCGTCTTTTTATTTTGCTAGTGACAGCTCGTTGATACTGTTACGCCAAAAACTGCATCTATACGTGCAACATTTCATTGTTAGATTATTAATAAAGCACTTCACTTATACGAACATATGTTCTATAATATTGATGAGGTGATTTTATGATTCCGGATAAATATAAAAATGAAACTGACTATCGCAAGATCCCTAGAGAATATTTAACTCAAAGTATACCTAAGGGACGCGGCATGGTAAAATGGGCACCTTTTGCCACTTTACCCGAACAGTTCACTAGAATACAGCAGTATATTATAGACCAAAATAAAATTGACCGCCCTATATTATCAGATGACCAACTCAATAATCTCAACTTTCAATTACATCAATCTTTACACAATAATACACCTATTCATATTGAATATTATTGTGATGGCTGGTTAGAACACAAATCAATCTATATCAAAAAAATTGATATGCTACAGATGACTTTAATTGGCGAATCCAAAACAGATTCCCAAATTGTTCAATTATCATTAGTAGACATTACTAATATTCAACAAATCACTACTAATTAACAATTTAGTCCAACATGCAACTACAAATATTCATCTGTATCATAGCCCCTAACTACTGAAGTAGTATGTCTTTTATAGTTCGCAGATGCTTCATCTGCATAATAGACCCTAACTACTAAAGTAGTATGTTTTTATAGTTCGCAGATGCTTCATCTGCATAATAGCCCCTAACTACTAAAGTAGTATGTTTTTATAGTTCGCAGATGCCTCATCTGCATCATAGCCCCTAACTACTGAAGTAGTATGTCTTTTATAGTTCGCAGATGCTTCATCTGCATCATAGCCCCTAACTACTGAAGTAGTATGTTTTTATGGTTCGCAGATGCTTCATCTGCATCATAGACCCTAACTACTGAAGTAGTATGTTTTTATGGTTCGCAGATGCTTCATCTGCATAATAGACCCTAACTACTAAAGTAGTAAGGGTCTATAAAAAAAATAGAACACTATCGTGTTCTATTGTAGTATTAATTATTTGATTCGATGTCTGATACGATTTCTTTTGTTTTGCTTTCGATGTCTTCAAAATCTTTTTTGAAGATGTATGCAAATACAACTGCACCGATTCCAGCAACTAGTGATACAGTTAAAATTGTACCAAATACAAATTTAAATAAACCTTTAATAAAATTACACATTCTGTTCACCTCAATAATTTAATAGCATGTCTATATTCAATAATAGCACACTTAAAAGCATCAATAAATATATACCTATTATTCATTTTTTTATTCCAGTAATATCACAGGAAATTTTATGATACGATATTGTAAGAAGTAAAAAGCGTTAATATAGGTAAATTACATTGACTATATTATTTATTAATAACATATCTATATTATCATAATTAAGATTAAACTGTGAAATGTTTACATGCAAGAATCACAAAAAACGACTATGATAATCATAGTCGTTACTCGATAACTCAGAAAACAATTATTAGTTTCTCCACCATGCGGACATAGCTGATTTTGCTGCTTGATAGTACTCATTCATAGTATCACCTCAATAAACTAATAAAGATTTTTCTATGTTGTATGTTTATAATAACCACTACATTATTCAATAGCAATTAATAACAAATTACAATAAAGTTACAATCATGTTATATATAATATTCATAGGAGTGTATAAAAAATGCAATTTGTCCAATCAGATATAATGACTCATCGCGGATCACATTTTGACTTAGGCGTTAAAACTGCTCAATGGATGCAACAAACACCTTTACTAAAAAATAGAGAAAAAGAATGGCGCAAACGTATGCCTCGTTTTGATATACATATTAAAGAGACTTATGATATCTTCCAAACCTATGCACCACATATTTGGGAAGAAATAAAAGGTATGCAAGAAGTTTTAAATTTACCATCTAACCAAATGGTATTGAATTTTGCTCATTATCGTTTTACGCCGTTAAAAAATAGTGGCTGTACGGTTTATTTAGGCAACGATTACATGGTACGTAATTACGATTACCACCCTGCTACTTATGATGGTAGATATTTATTATTTCAACCTACTGATGGCGGACTAGCTCAAATTGGCCCCACTTCAAGAGTTACAGGAAGAATGGATGGTATGAACGAAGCCGGATTAGTAATGGGTTATAATTTCATGCACCGTAAAAAACCCGGTGATGGTTTCGTCTGTTATATGATAGGTCGATTAATTTTGCAATACTGCAAAGATGTCGAAGATGCCATAAAATTATTGAAAACCATACCACACCGTAGTTCATTCAGTTATATCGTTATGGATAAAGCTTTAAATCATGCCATTATTGAAGTATCACCACGTTCGATTGACGTCAGATATGATAATACATGCACGAATCATTTTCAGCTCTTAACTCACGAAAATAGAAATTATACTAAAGAGTCCAAAGCACGTTTAGATCGTTTGAATCAAAGTACACAGCACCAATTAAATAAATTTGACGCTTTTGAATTATTTAATAACCCTGATTTTGATATTTACAGTAAACTATTTAATAGCTGGTCTGGAACGATACATACTAGTATGTATGAACCTCAGCAATTAGCCGCTTGGATAAGTCTAGGAGAAAACAGCAAACCAACATACTTTGATTTTCAACAATGGCTCAATGGCACATCACTTGATGTTTCAACATTTAAAGGCTACATTGATACCGACCTTACATTTGCTACTTATTAATAACTAAAGGGACAAACACCAATAGTGATTCAACTTGGTGAAGCTTCACTATAATGGTCGTTTGTCCCTTTATTTAGTCGATATAAATATCGCCCTGATTTGTATATAATTCAATTATATTTTGCCCATTACCTACTTTATTATGTTGAAAGTAAGGATTGTTGACATGTGATTTCCCTTTTAATGGATTTAATTTTAACAGTGTATCTTGAGGTTTCTGTGCATAGGAAATATTAATATTTCCTTCGTTCGTAGAAGCTTTCACATCTGTATTGGATTTCATATCAGCTAACATAATATTACTATCTTCAGTTAATAAGATCGTATCTTTTAATAAACTACGTGTCACTTCAATTTTATTTTGCGTTTTAAGATTGCCTTGTTTAATCTTACTATCAGATATAGCTACTGATGAAAAGTCAGACTGATACGTTAAATTTTTTATTGTAGAATTTTTCACTTTAAACCCTTCACTATTACCGTGTTCAGTATATACTTTAACATCACCCAAACGCAGTTGATCTAATTGAATAAATTGCGAATGTAATTCCATATCAAGATTAGCTGAGGCTTGTTTAGGAACTGTAATATATACTGTACTATGAATATTTTTAAATGGATTAAAGTTCAAACCGTAATGATCTTCATTGTTATTTTTTTCCGTTACATTAACTTTATCAGCATGACGTTTAATATTTACATCTTTCGATCCTTTATATGTAATGTTAAACTTCTCACCTTGCCGTACTTTAACTGCTGCATTCTTCGTCGCCACATTAATATCTTCAATCTCATCATCATGGTAATTTTGTGATACTTCATTCGTTTTATTATCTTGTTGTTCAAATGAAAACCAAAATAAACAAGCTAACACGAAGCAAACGACGAATATGGTTAGACCACAAATGAACAACTTCTTCATTCTACAGCACTTCCCTTAATCGTTTTAATATTCCATCTTAAATATTTTAAAATTGCACGATAAACTAACTCAGCAAGTTTTAAAATTAATACAAACAGTACAATTCCTAAACCACTGTAGGAAAATGCAAAAAGGTAATTACTAATTGCTAAACTGATATTATGGTTAATCACACCATGAACAATTAACAATAACGGTGAAATAAACAGCATAAAAGACACGAGCAATAGTACAAACATAATACATGCTATAAACACCATAGGAATTAAAATTAATAATAAAGAAAAGATACCCATACCTAATGAAGCAATAATTGCTCTAATTATAGTTTTAGCATTCGTTTTATATTCTGCATAACTAATCGCATTTTTAGCTTTAATTTCTTTTCCAATAACTTTAGGGGATTCAAGCTCTCCCATAATTTGATATTCATTTTTCCCATTTTTCTCTAAGTCAAAAAAGTAACTCTCATATTCAAACATGATTTTATCACGTTCTTGTCTTGGTAAACGTTCCAGTTCTTGTTCGAGCTCATTTAAAAATGTAATTTTGTCCAAAATTATCTCCGCCAATTATCATTAATTATGACTATCATCTTGCTATAGTTCTATTATTTACGGTTTTTAACTACAAACACATACTTTACTCTATACGTTTCACACTAAAAAGTTGACGAAATTCACTTTTTACACCTGTTTCAACCGTATTCATTTCATTATTTAAATATAGCATAGCTATTTTACAGTTGCATCTCTCACCTACAACTCCTATAAAAAATAATGTAAATTTAAGAGTTAATAATTTTCCCAATTATAAGTTAATTTGCTATAATTACATCAATAGATTGAAGGGGGAATACAAATGACAAGTCTAAAGACTTATTTTAACGACAGTCAGCTACTTAATGAATACATCGAAAATATGACTGTTAATAAAGATGGTGTGGAAACAATTTATAATTCTTTTTCTGTGCCAAATACAGAAAATGATAACATCGAAAAAATTAAAGCAGCTAATTATGATAAAGTACTTGTTATCACAGAGGATTGGTGTGGGGACGCTATGATGAACCTTCCAATCTTAAAACATATTAGTGAACTATTAAATTTAGAAGTTAGAGTCTTCCATCGTGATGACGATACTAATTTAATTGATCAATACTTAACAAATGGCACTGCCCGTTCTATTCCTATATTCGTCTTTTTAAATGATGAATATCAACAGGAAACTGTATGGGGACCACGTGCACGCCAAGTTCAAAAATTTGTAGATGAAGCTCGTGCCAATCTACCAGCGAAAGATGACCCAACATTTGAAGAAAAATCAAATGAAGTTCATGCGATTATCTCCAATCGTTATAAAACAGATTCACAAATGTGGAAAGCAGTGTTTGAATCTATCATTGAACAATTACGCCACAAATAATAATAAAAAGGTATATACACTTCGAGCGAAGTGCATATACCTTTTTTACTTTATATATCTTTTTTAGTTACATAGAATAAATTAACGATAAATAAAATTATGATTGAAGCTGCTGATATAAACCATTGCCAATTCGTAAAAGTAAAATCATCTGATGTAGTTTTGTTTGGTAAGTAGCTAAATGGTATATATTTTAATGAATCTTGAATATTATCACCAATTTTAGGAATCATTGGGATAAATGGTTCTGCAAATGGTACAAGGAATATTAAAATAATTCCTACAGTATAAATTAAAGCTGTCTTTGGAATAACTAATGCAAATAAATATAATAACAAACCGAAAAACAGATGGAATATAAGATAAAATACTAATAATTCCCAGCACTTTTCAGCAGTGACATTTTTACCATCTACTATATTTTGAACAATAATAACAAATGCCACTAAAAATCCTGACATAAGTAAAGCGATGATTATCATTGAACATACTTTCGCAATAAAGTATCCAACTCTATTTTTAGTTTTATTCATAAACAATTGTAACGTACCTTGAGAAATATCTCGCGTAATCGTTTTAATTACAAAAAGTAAACCTACAATTGAGAAGAACCAACTGCCGACTGCCAGTATAATATTGCCGTCTACTTTATCTAACTGCTGTACAAATAATACAGTCATTCCAGCCATTGCACCATATGTTAGAAGTAAAGCTAAATAAGTCAATGGGCTTCTAAAAATACTGTACACATCATATTTGATTAATTGAAAGCTATTCATTATTGGTCACCTCTCTGATTAATATTAAAGTAAGTATCACGTAATGAACTTTTTCGTGTTTCAATAAATTTCGGATATACTTCAATACTTGCCAAGCCTTTAAGTAAAGCTTGATAACTTTGTTGTGCCCGTATAACAACTTCTTTATTCGCACGTTGTGACTCAATAATTTCATAATGTTCTTTCAAATACGTATGTGCTTGTTCAAAGTCTTCATCCTCAAATATTATAACTGTTGAGTCTGTAGGTGCACCCTCGTCCATATTAACATCCTGAACAAAATTGCCATCTCGTAAAAATACCGCTCTATCGCAAATTAATTCAATGTCTTCCAACTTATGACTAGAAATGAGAATTTTCATATCAAGCTCTTTTACAAGTTGTTTAATAGTCGTTAACACATCAATAGAACCATCTGGATCCATGCCATTTGTAGGTTCATCCAAAATTAAATACTTAGGTTTGTTCATTAATGATACAGCAATAGCTAATTTTTGCTTCATACCCATTGAGTATTTTTTTACTTTCTTTTTAATATAAGGTTCCATGCCGAAAGTTTGGATAATATGATTAGCATATTTTTTGTCAAAACCTTTTCCTAAAACTTGGGCGAATAGTTTTAAATTATATAAGCCAGATTTATTATCGTATAATTTCGGATGTTCTATTAAATAACCAATATTTTCATTATTAGCTAATTCTACTTTTCCTTGAAAGTTAATAATATTACCATTCATAACCTTCATAAGTGTTGTTTTACCTACACCATTTTTCCCGATAAGTCCCACAATACGACTATCATTAAAATCAAAGTCAATATGATCAAGTACATTGTTACTACCATACTTCTTTGTAATATCTTGTAATTGCATAAATACCTCCTATTAATTTACGAAATACGATAAATCAACAAACTAAATTTAACATAGTAAAAAAACATTTAAATAATAAAATATAACGGTAACAACCTCATTTTTATATGTACAAAATATATAGTTATTATAGTTCTAAACACAACATATTATACACAACTCAATCGGAAATTCAATCAAGGCCAAAAAAATTGCTACTAAAAATAATATAATTTACTTTTAGTAGCATGCGATTGTTATTTCTTTTTGTTTTTCAATCGATCGTTTCTTCTATTAATAAATGCACATATCATAAACAAAATTGCTGCTAGCAATAGCTTTATTCCTGAGCCTTCGTTGCCAGTAGCTTGTAAATAATATCCTACGATAAATAAAATTATCGCAATCGTCACAAATATTTTTGTTAAATGCTTCAAATTTTTTCACCTCGAACACGTTTATTCTACCAAACATCTAGTAAAATTAACAATCTTATTATTAAAGTACTTAAATAATACTGTTAATGATTATATAAATATATTCTTAAATATATTGTTTGCAGTTCATTATAAGTAATGCTAAACTATAAGTGTATCCACAGAATATACTACACAAACCCCCAGTCTGGTACCAGCAGACATGGGGGTTTTTTTGTGTAAGGCCACTACTTATCTTTCCATTTGTTTTCTAACCAAACGCGAAAAATAACAAGTAAGCTACCTGACAATAAAGTTGTTACGGCATCTTGCCACCACATAATATACTACACCTCCCACAATCAGTTTGGCATGTAGGAATTGATGGCCTATCCATATTCTAACATAAATATAGAACGTATGTTCGCTATTTTATCTGTGAATTTTAAAAATTTAAAATATAATATAAAGAACACTTTATCTTTATTTCATTTCAAGATAATATAAGAATGTACAAAGAAATGAAAAGTAAAGAGAGGTTGAATTAAATATGAACCCTTTAGCCTTAGATTTGAATGAAAAATTATCTAACGCAAAACCAGAAGTTGCTGACATGCTTTCCGATTTAGGAAAACTAATGTACTATCCAAAAGGTATACTGTCACAATCTGCTGAAGCTAAAACAACACAATATAATGCTACTATTGGTATGGCTACATATAAAGACAGTAAAATGTACGCTGATACATTAAATGAAGTATTTAATCATCTTGAACCTGATGATATCTTCCCTTATGCACCACCTCAAGGAATCGAATCATTACGTCAATTATGGACTCAAAAAATCTTAAAAGACAATCCAGACCTAGCTGAAAAAGATATTTCACGTCCAATCGTGACAAATGCATTAACACATGGTTTATCATTAGTAGGAGACTTATTTGTAAACAGTCAAGATACTATTTTATTACCTGAACACAATTGGGGAAATTATAAATTAGTCTATTCTACGCGTCATAACGCAGAAATTCAAACATATTCAATCTTTGATGAAGACGGTCATTATACAACAGAAGCACTTGTTCGCACTTTAGAAAGCTATGACAAAGATAAAGTTATCTTAATCTTAAACTACCCTAATAACCCAACTGGCTACACTCCTACAAAAGAAGAAGTCGCTCAAATTGTTGAAGCAATTAAAGGATTAGCTGAACGTGGAACAAACGTTATAGCAGTAGTAGATGATGCATATTATGGTTTATTTTATGAAGATGTTTATACACAATCAATATTTACAGCATTAACAAACTTACACTTGAATAACTTATTACCTATCCGTTTAGATGGTGCTACAAAAGAATTTTTCGCTTGGGGCTTACGTGTAGGATTCCTCACATTTGGTATTAATGACGATGCAACTAAAAATGTGTTAGAAGCAAAGGTTAAAGGTCTTATTCGTAGTAATATTTCTAGTGGACCTCTGCCATCACAGAGTGCGATTAAATATGTTTTAGAAAACCACGAAACTTTTGATAAAGAAATTCAACATAACATGGAAACATTACAAGCACGTTATGAAGTTACTAAAGAAGTGGTTTATGCTGATAAATATACAAAATTCTGGCAACCATACGATTTCAATTCAGGTTACTTTATGGCCTTACAAGTCAAAGGTGTAGATCCTGAAGCATTAAGAATCCATTTAATTGATAATTACTCTATAGGTATTATTGCATTAAATGATACAGATATTCGTATTGCATTCAGTTGTGTAGAAAAAGATGATATTCCACACGTTTTTGATTCTATTGCGCAAGGTATTGATGATTTACAAGAATAAAAAAAGCATTTGGTGAATACGTTGTTCACCAAATGCTTTTTATTTATCTATGCGCCTTTAACACTCGTGTCATTTCTTCAATTTTACCTGCATGCAGTGGAATATGTACTGCATTTAAAGTTAACAATTCGTCTAGTGTATCACAGCCTGCAATAGTTTCTGTTAATTCTTGGGATAATTGTACGTCCGTTAACGTACGAGCGCGTTCTGGCAATGTTTTGATATGTGAAAAAATTTCATCTAAACTTGGAATTTCTTGGTCACCCCAATTTTCTGGGCTAGACCCATAACCAAATATACTTGAATAATAAGGAACGTCAACAACATTTTGTTCACAAAGTGATAAGGCTGATTCAAATACAGATAAAACATGACCATACTGCCAAAGTATTGTGTTTGGAAATACTTCAGCTTTATTATCAATGACTTCATCAACCCCCCACTTCTCGTAGCCTGAGAGTAAATAATTGACCCCTAAGTCAATGACATCGAATACTGTTTTATTTGTCATAGAATCCATCCTTTCTTTTATTTCTATCACAACACAAAACCATGATAAATTTGTGTCTGTGTCAATTCTACATTAATTCTCCTTTTTTTACTCTTATAAAGAATTATAATAAGCGAAAAGTTAACATTTTAAATTAATAATTATTAACAAATAACACGCTCCATATATTTAAATAATATGAAAAATAATCCCAAAGCAACGTTCAAATTAAATAAATATTGCGTATCAAAACTACATTTAAAAATCATGCTATAATCAAAAGAAAAAAGGAGCACTATATGATGAAAAAAGAAAAACAATGTCAAAGTTGCGGAATCCCTCTAGATAAAAATACGCCACAGGGTACTGAAGAAGATGGCAGTTTATCACTCAAATACTGTATACACTGTTATCAAAATGGTCAATGGACATTGGATTTAAGTTTTGATGAGATGTATGATTACAACTTGAAAAGATTTCAAGAGTCAGACATGAATAAATTTCAAAAAATGATTCTATCTAAAATGTATACAAAAAAATTCATGCGTAAGTTAGACCGTTGGAAATAACACATAATATTCTAATTTGACTCGCACCATGACTAACGACACAAAGGTCACAAAATAGTATAAAAAAGATGATTCTAACACTGATGAATCACAACAAACACCAAATGTAGAGCAACCTGTACAACAAGAATCTACCGACCAAGAAAAAATGGAATCTTATGCTAAGTTGGCAAAGAACATGGTTATACTGGCATACCTAATGATGATGCTATGAGTGATATTCCAATCGGTCAAATTGAATTACCATCAGATGAAGTAGTAAGAGAAGAAACTAAACTACAATATCATGATGTAATTGAAGCAGAAGAAACAACAGATGCAAGAATGAGGTTAAATAAATAAAATAACCCACCTAAGCAAGGTGGGCTTTTGTGTTTTCTTATATTTTTCAGTAGTACCAAGTTTAAATGATCAACATCACGTTTTACCTGTTCTCAATGTAGACATTACCGTTGGGCTTAATCTAATATCGTTTGTTTGTATTCACTTATATTATCTCAACCATTCGTACCATTTATATTTCTTATTACCTATTTCTTCATATTTACCGTTACCTATGTGTTTAATTCCTAAGTGTTTCAAATGTAAAATTCTAGCTATTCTAATGAATTCGGGTATTAAAACTATAAATGCAATTAATCCTATAATTATATAGATATTCATGTTTGCATTACCTCCCAAATTGTAATATTATAATAGTTGAAAAGGGTAGCCCGAATTAACAGGCTTTGAAAAGTGAATTACTTATCTTCTTTGTTGTTCCGCTTTCGGTCTAGGACGCCGAAATGCCACAATCTAAGTTGTTTTAAAATTCCTGGCGTTCGCATTATAGTTGCGATTGCTAGGAATTTTTCTATATCATCCACTAATAACACCCCCTTTTCAAGAGTGTTAGTAAGGTGTATCTCAACCTTACATATATAATTACACTACACAAAACGTAAGTAATCAACTACTTTATTTAATCTTTTTAATTATTTTTATCTCCACACTGCCTCAAATCCAACTTAGTTATTCTCTTGTTTTCATATAAATATAAATCTCGTGTATATCGCTCAACTTTATGAATAAATCCTAACATTATTAAACTACTGAAAATTACAAAACCATAAAAAAGACGCTTTCCAAAAGGCTAAGTAACCTTTTGGAAAACGTCTTGCATTAATTATTTTATTATTGCTATTGCCACGCCATTAGAATAACCATGTCATTTCTTTTATGTCTGCTGCATTTAAATTAAACATCTCTGGATAGCTCTTAATTTGTGCTTTATAATAATCCGTTTCTTGTTTATCATGTAACAAAATATCCATTCCTGAAGATGTTAACAATGAAGCATTGAAACGAATAACTAATATGTTTGAGTCTAAATACACAACTTGCCACTTACTCTTTATTAGTTTTAATACGCCTTTACAGTCCAAACAAATTGTGTACCTTTTAATTTATCATAGCCTTCAATTGATTTCATTTTATTATTTTTTCGAAATCGAACCTGATCTAACAATGTAAGGGGTTGGTTATTAACAATTGAGTACGTAATTGATGGTTCTGTTCTATCCCCTTTCAACCACAAATTGAATGTAGTCCCAATAATTTGCCAAGACCAAGTCAAATATTTTTGATAATTCATACAAAAACTCCTATTCCTTAAAACAAATTAAAGTTCCTAATTATTATGTATACACTACTATGAAATATTAGTGGTTGAAAATAGATATTTTCTTAAATGTGATATATCTATAATTTTTGATATATATACCATGAATAAAAAAATGGAAATAATACAAGAATAACAACCAACGAAATTGTTATAACCGAATTTATAACACTTAATAGGCCTAAAATAAACAAAAGTAAACCTACTATAATATAAATATATGCAGCTAATCTATGCGTCTTTTTCCACACAAATTCATTGTCTTTAGTCCATTTATTTATTATTCCTAAAGTATTATTTTTAGGGACTTTTGGCAAATAATTACCAATAACTATTAATAATAAACCTATCATTGTCGGGATAATAAAATTAACCGAGATACTAAAACCCAAAGCATTAAAAATAATAATCAGAAAGATGAAATACAAAAATGCCAGTACTAATGGATTTAATATATTATTTAAAGATTTCATATTCGAAAATTTATTCTGACTTTTGTCTGTAGCTAATTTAATATTAGTAATAATATAACAAAATAGCATTATAGCTATGCTGATAATAAAGGCAAATTATTTATTCGCGCTCCAATTGACATCCCCACTATCATTATATTGCATAGGTATTGCATCAGGTAAAAATGGTAACACAATTAACCATGTCATAATAGCGACACCAATGATCAATAAACTAAACCAAGTTTGTTGTAATAAATATTTCATAAATCTTCTCCTCACTTAATCATTTTTGAATTGTATTATCCATTTAATAACACCATCAAATACAGATAAATTCAAATGGTAAAAAATATACTTACCTTGTCTTTCTGTATAAACTAACTCATTGAATCTTAAAATTTTTAAATGTTGAGAAACGCTTGCTTGACTCATATTAAAATGGTTAGCAATATCACTTGCAGTCATTTTTTGGTCTTTCAACATTTCTAAAATTTCCCTTCTTGTTTCATCTGACAGAGCTTTAAATATATCTTTCATGAACCACACCTTTTCATTTAATCATTTAAGTAATTACTTAAATGTTATCTTTTATTTAATTGTTTGTCAACCAACATCATATTCAAGCATATTCTTAAGAGTTTTCAAAGGTAGTTGTAAAACTACAAAATGTTCTGTATAAAAATATCATTAGTATTATCAAATGAATATATATCTATAACGACCTTCTAATAATCACACCATAAAAAAGACGCTTTCCAAAAGGCTAAGTAACCTCTTGGAAAACGTCTTGCATTAATTATTTTATTATTGCTATGACCGATGAACAGTTGATTTACTATAAAATCAATGTTTAGTGGTCATTTTACATCATACCTGGCATGCCGCCCATACCTGGTTGTGGTTCATTATCTTCTTTTTCTGGTAGGTTAGCTACAACCGCTTCAGTTGTTAAGAACATTGCTGCAACACTTGCTGCGTGTTGTAATGATGAACGTGTTACTTTTGTAGGGTCTACAATACCAGCATCAAGCATATTTACCCATTCATTTGTAGCTGCATTAAAACCTACACCTACTTCTGCATTTTTAAGACGTTCAACGATAATTGAACCTTCTAAACCAGCATTTTCAGCAATTTGACGTACTGGAGATTCTAACGCTTTAAGTACAATATTAACACCAGTTGCTACGTCGCCTTCAGCTTCGATAGCATTTACTTTGTCGTAAATGTTCATTAATGCTGTACCACCACCAGCAACAATACCTTCTTCAACTGCTGCACGTGTTGAGTTTAATGCATCTTCAATACGTAATTTACGTTCTTTTAATTCTGTTTCACTTGCTGCACCTACTTTAATTACTGCAACGCCACCTGCTAATTTTGCTAAGCGTTCTTGTAATTTTTCTCTGTCAAAGTCAGAATCTGTTTCTTCTACTTGTGCTTTAATTTGACTAACGCGTGCATCAATACTATTTTGGTCGCCATCACCATCGACAACAGTAGTATTATCTTTTGTTACTTCTGCTTTGTTCGCAGTACCTAACATATCTAAAGATGCATCTTTTAATTCTAAGCCTAAATCATCTGTAATAACTTGTGCACCAGTTAAGATAGCTAAATCTTCTAACATTGCTTTACGACGATCACCAAAACCAGGTGCTTTCACAGCTACTGCTGTAAATGTTCCACGCATACGGTTTAAGACGATATTTGTTAATGCATCGCCTTCTACTTCATCCGCTACGATTAAAATTGGTCGATTAGATTGAACCACTTGCTCTAATAGCGGTAAAATATCTTGGAATGAAGAAATCTTTTTATCTGTAATTAAGATATAAGGTTTTTCTAGTTCTGCAACCATTTTGTCAGAATCAGTAACCATATATGGTGATTGATATCCTCTATCAAATTGCATACCTTCAACTACTTCTAATTCTGTATTGAAACCACTTGATTCTTCTATTGTAATTACACCATCATTACCAACTTTTTCCATCGCTTCAGAAATATATTTACCAATTTCTTCATCCGCTGCTGAAATAGAACCAACTTGTGCAATTTCATTTTTATTTTCAACTTTTTGTGAAATATCATGTAATGCTGTAATCGCAACATCTACAGCTTTGTCTATACCTTGTCGAATACCAACAGGGTTAGCACCACTCGTTACGTTTTTCAATCCTTCTTGAATCATTGCTTGTGCTAATACAGTTGCAGTAGTCGTACCATCACCAGCAATTTCATTTGTTTTATTTGCTACCTCTTGTACTAATTTTGCACCCATATTTTCATATGGATCTTCTAGTTCGATTTCTTTTGCAATCGTAACACCATCATTAGTAATTAAAGGTGATGTATATTCTTTATCTAAAACAACGTTACGTCCTTTTGGTCCGATTGTAACTTTAACAGCATTTGCTAATTTATCTACACCACGTAACATTGATTGACGCGCATCTTCTGAGAATCTTAAATCTTTTGCCATAATTAATTAACCTCCATGTTGTTTAATTATTTTACCGTTACTTTTATTATTGAATGACTGCTAAAATGTCATCTTCATTTAAAATTAAATATGTTTCTTCACCGTGTTTAATTTCAGTTCCAGCATATTGTTGGAAAACCACACTATCGCCTTCTTTGACCTCAGGAGTAACACGAGTACCATCATCTAACAGACGTCCTGCACCAACTGCAATTATTTTACCTTCATTTGATTTTTCTTTAGCACTATCCGTTAACACGATACCACTTTTAGTTGTTTGTTCTTGCTCTACTTTTTCAATAATTACTCGGTTACCTAATGGTTTTAACATGTATTGTTCCTCCTTAAAAATTCAAAAACTTTTAGCACTTATATATATAGAGTGCTAATACAATTTTAATAATAATCAAAGTTGGTCAATAATTCAAGCAAAAACTATCGGGGGTTTATTTTGTAGTAATCTCAGTTTTACGATAAAATAAAGTATATTATTATTTTTGGAGGTAGAAAATGTCACGTTTATGGGTGTCCATACTTACATTATTGATTTATGGACTTGCACAATTTGGTCCAGCGCTTATCTTATCAACTGGTATACTCGGTAACTTAAGCGGGGAAAATCTTAGAATTACTGGAATTGCTACTCAAGTGGTGCTATTTTTCATTGCTTTCATTATTATAGCAGTGTTACATCTTAAAATATCAAATCCCACAGAGTTAGAGCGTCAACCTAAAGAAAAAAAACGCTATATTATTTTATGGGCATTCGTCGGCTATTTTATTGTTATGATTTATCAAATCATTGCAAGTTTGATAAATATACATATTCTAGGTGCCCCTCAAAAGAGCCCTAATACAGAACGTATATTACAAATTGCCAATGCGTTTCCAATATTTATAGTTTTAATCGCTGTTATTGGCCCTATATTAGAAGAATATATATTCCGTAAAGTTATTTTCGGTGAACTGTACAATATCTTGAAAGGTAACAAGTTAGTTAAGTTTTTAATTGCTAGTATAGTCAGCTCGATATTGTTTAGTGTCGCACATGGCGATCCTTCTTTCTTCATTATTTATTTTGGTATGGGCATGATTTTTTCAGCTTTCTATGTATATACTAAACGGATTTGGGTTCCAATACTGATTCATGTATTTCAAAATGGATTTGTTGTTGTAGTACAAATTTTAATTGGTCCAGATAAAATTAAAGAACTTCAACAATCTACATCATTTATTATAAATTTCTTTATTTAAAATAAGCATCTTATCAATTACTAAGAGTAAAATAAAACCACCTCCAAGTAACTTCTCATTACAAATGAATTTATTTGGAGGTGGTTTTCTATGACTAAAGCATATTCAATTGAATACTATAATAAAGTTAAAATGTAAAAAATTAGAAGCCTAGAAAATAGTAAAAAACATTTCACTTACAATCTAGTTTTCACCACTTTACTTATATTGTTTAACCAGTGAAAACTATCTAGTGTGTTACAATTTAAATTATTAAAAAAGGTGGTCAACATTATGGAAAATGATTTAACCAATCCTATAATATCAGTATATGCATCTATGAAAATATTTCGATCACAAGCAGTACTAGGAACTTTGACTCTTTTAAGAGATAGAATTCAATTTCAAGCAACAGGAGTCATAGAAGGTTCTGAAATTAAGAATACATTTTTATTTAGCGACATTAAAAATATTAAATCAGGTATTTCTTTTAGTCCTTTTAGAATAGCTATTACTGAAAAAAGTGAGGAGAATTGGATTTTCGATCAAGTCCCTCGTCAAGATGCGAAGAAATTTGTTGACCTTTTTAATACCATAAAATGAAAAATGTTGTTCTAATACCTTGTCACGTACATTTAAACCAACCCACATCACACTTAAGTTAACTGCATAATAAGAACAATCTCTAAATTAACTTAGAACTAAATAAAAAATAGGCTACTTATACCCAGATGAATTCTAGGAATGAGTAGCCTATTTTTGATAACATGCATTTATTTTTTTCTTCTATGAATGAAATAGGTAGTAACAACACCGATAAATATCACTATTATACCAGCTATTAAAGTAAATAATACACGTTCAAATTTCAAGCCTTTATCTGCTTTCTCAGCTTCTTGGCGTGTTTGAGTCGTTTCTGTATCATCACTTTCTTCATATTCATATGCACCTTGAGTCTTTTTAGTTTTTGGCGCTTTTAAATCAGGCATTGAACCGATTTCTCCTGTAATTAATGACAATACTTGATTATCTAAATTTTTATAGTAATCATCAAATTTAATAGGATTAAAATACTGAAACTTAAAATAGTTTGTACTTTTTTGTAACTCTCTTAAATAAGAATTATCGGTAAATTTCTGTTTTGAAAAAATAGCATTTATATCACTATCCGAAACATTACTGTCATCATTATTCAATGCTTTAACTTGTTTTAAAACATAAGGATTATATTTAAATGAACCCGGAGCAAGTTGACGGAAGCGATTCATCACATTACTATCGGAATCTTCATTTGAATCTTTCTGTTGATTCG
This sequence comes from Staphylococcus sp. GDY8P72P, assembly GCF_016890655.1. Classification (NCBI taxonomy): domain Bacteria; kingdom Bacillati; phylum Bacillota; class Bacilli; order Caryophanales; family Staphylococcaceae; genus Staphylococcus; species Staphylococcus sp. GDY8P72P. Next base: position 64,814 of record NZ_JAFEQJ010000034.1, read on the forward strand.
CCAAATCACCAAATGTTTGTGCTGAAGCTGGCTTAGCACCTGAACTAGTAGCATTTTTATTTTGCTCATAATTATAGGATAAACTATCATTTTGATAATTTGATGGATTACTATCTCTACCACTATTAGAATTTACATCAGTTGAATTATTTATGCTGTTGCTATTTTGTTTAACCTTATTAGAAGACTGAGATAAATCACCATAATTACTATCGTCGGAAGTTGCCACTCTATTATCATTTACGTTTGATGCATTGCCTGATGTTTGTGAAGATGGACCACCAGTTGGATAAGTTGTGTTTCCACCATTCACCCCATCGTTATGGGTCGAGTTTGATTGTCCACTTCCTCCAGTTTGCGGTGGTTCTGTTTGTCCGCCCCCACTTGTCGGTGTATCATTTGGATATCCATTTCCTGCTGTGCCTCCATCTTGCGGCGGTTCTGGCTCTACATTGTCATCGGGTTGCGTATTGTTTGACTGGTCTCCATCTGTATCACCTGTTTGTGGTGGCTCTGTTTGTCCACCCCCACTTGCCGGTGTATCATTTGGATATCCATTTCCTGCTGTGCCTCCATCTTGCGGTGGTTCTGGCTCTACATTGTCATCGGGTTGCGTATTGTTTGACTGGTCTCCATCTGTATCACCTGTTTGCGGTGGTTCTGTTTGTCCACCTCCACTTCCTGGTGCATCGTTTGGATACTCAGTTCCTGCTGTGCCTCCATCTTGCGGCGGTTCTGGCTCTACATTGTCATCGGGTTGCGTATTGTTTGACTGGTCTCCATCTGTATCACCTGTTTGCGGTGGTTCTGTTTGTCCACCTCCATTTCCTGGTGCATCGTTTGGATACTCAGTTCCTGTGGTACCTCCATCTTGTGGCGGCTGAGGCTCTACACTGTCATCGGGTTGTGTGCTTGGTTGTTCTCCCGTCGTATCACCTGTTTGTGGTGGCTCTGTTTGTCCTGTCCCATCTCCTGTTGTATCGCTTGGATACTCAGTTCCTGTTGTGCCTCCATCTTGTGGCGGCTGAGGCTCTACATTGTCATCGGGTTGTGTGCTTGGTTGTTCTCCCATCGTATCACCTGTTTGTGGTAGTTCTGTTTGTCCTGTCCCATCTCCTGTTGCATCACCCGGATATTCACTCCCTGTTGAGTCTCCAGTTTGTGATGGCTCTGTTTGGGTATTGTTATCTAGCTGTGAACTCGGTTCTTCATTGGATACATTTCCAGAAGTAACTGTTGTATTTTCACCTTCTGTTGACTTCCCATCTTGTGATGTTGTGTCATCTTGTAATGTCGATTCACTGTCATTCATATCAGTATTCTGTGTTGACTGCTCTACTGCATCATTATCAGTTGTATATTCAGTTGAAACTGGCAATTGATTCTCATCTATGTCAGACGATGATATTGGAGCTGTTCTTATATTAGGTACTTCTGAAGATCCTGTCTTACTATTGTCAGGTTGAGCTAAAGCCGTACCTTCACTATATGGTTGTGAACTATTATCATTTATTGCCTTATCCACTTGATTATTATCATTATTATTTAAAGTATTAGTATCTGATATAGCTTGCTTGTCAGTGTAATCAGTTGTGTAGCCTGTCTCGGCATTTATAGGTGATGCTACTATAAAAGGGACACTTAACGATACTACCGCACTAGAAAGTGTATATTTTAATATAGTTTTATTTTGCACTAAGGCCACCTCCTAAATTACTAAAAGTTATTATACTTAGTATATTAGAAAACTGTTTATTTTTCATTAAAATTAAGACAATGAAAAGGAATATTAATATCTTTGAAAATAAATGTAAATTATAGTTTACAAACAAAAGTATATTTATTATACTAGGTATATATTATAAATTAACTGAGAGGTGCATTAAGATCATGGGTATCTTTAAAAGTAAAAAAAGTGAATTAGAAACATTCCAACAAATATTAGAAAACAGACGTACAATTTATAGTTTAGAAAAGGAAATTTCAATTTCTGATGATAAATTAGAAGCGATTATCGAGCATGCAGTTAAACATGTTCCATCATCTTTCAATTCTCAATCTACACGTATTGTTTTATTACTAAATGACAATCACGATAAATTCTGGGATATCACGAAAGATGAATTGAAAAAAGCTATGGGTGAAGATCGTGATTTCCAACCAACATCTGATAAAATAGACAACTTCAAACATTCTTACGGTACTATTTTGTACTTTGAAGATGAAACTGTCGTTGAAGGTTTACAAAATCAAATGCCAAATTATGCTGAAAACTTTGCAATTTGGTCATCACAAACAAATGCAATGCATCAATTTGCAATTTGGACTGCTTTAAGTACTGAAGGTATTGGTGCTTCATTACAACACTATAACCCACTAGTTGACGCAGCTGTAACTGAAACATTCGACATTCCAAAAACATGGAAATTGATGGCACAAATGCCATTTGGTAATATTCGTGAAGAAGCTGGCGATAAAGCATTTAATTCAATTGAAGATAGATTTTTAATTAAAAAATAAAATTGAAATTTAACTAAAGTCAAGTACCTACATAACTTGACCTAACAAAAATGACAAGTTCTATTGCAAAAATAGTTCTTGTCATTTTTGTTTTTCTTAAATTTTGTCAGTTTTTAACGCACGATTTAAATTTAATGAACATGATTTACTAAGTCACAATCTTATTTAACTTGTATTTTACCTAGTCATAGTAAACTTTGAAATTTGTCGGAATATTTAGTACATTTAATAAAACTAGATTACTAGAGGTGAAACTATGAATATCCAAATTTTCCAATTACAAATAGAACCTGCCAATGTGTCAACCAACGAAAAAAAAATTCAACATTGGTTTGAACAAAACCTAAATAGTGAAACAGATGTCGTAGTCTTACCTGAGATGTGGAATCAAGGCTATGCATTATCACAGCTAGATATTCTTGCAGATAATGATTTACAGCGCAGCTATAACTTTATTGCTCAACTTGCAAAAATGTATCAAGTAGATATTGTCGCTGGTTCTGTAGCTAATAAAAAAGATGGCAAAATCTTTAATACAGCTTTTACTGTGTTAAAAGACCAAACCTTAATCAACAGTTACGACAAAACACACTTAGTTCCGATGTTAGATGAACCTACTTATCTAACTGCAGGTTCAACAGTGCCTGAAAATTTCCAATTATCATCAGGTGTTGCTGTTACACAAATAATTTGCTATGACTTAAGATTTCCAGAACTATTACGTTATCCTGCACGTACAGGAGCTAAAATTGCATTTTATGTAGCACAATGGCCAGCAGTACGCTTAGATCATTGGCGTGCCCTACTCCAAGCACGTGCCATTGAAAATGATATTTTTATTGTTGCTTGTAATTCTTGTGGAGACGATGGAAACACTGAATACGCAGGACATTCTATGGTTATAAGTCCTAATGGAGAAATTATTGCAGAGGCGAGTAATTTAGAAAAACGAGTAAGTGTTACATTAAATATTTCTGAAGTTAACCAGCAACGTCAAAATATCCCAGTCTTTGATAATCTTAGACTAGATTTATATAAATAAAATAAAACCGTGAGCTTGGGAGGGACTCACGGTTTTGTAACTTATTATTAAGGGAATGTTTTTACAGTTATTTCTCTATCTATTTTTGGGGATGTTATTAATTATGAAAAAATTTAGTGAATTTACCGATTATTAAAATGATAAATTGAATGATGTTTACGATAGCTTACATGTTAATACTTAAATTACCTCTGTTATAGGTAATTTATTAATGACACTAGTATAGATTGAATCAAACTCAAATTATGAATACAGTTCTTATAGGGAAAGCTTAATAATTAAGCGAATTTCAAACTGTCTTCAAAATTAGTTCACTAAACCACCAAGAGTGTTAGTGATGTCTTTTGTCACAACAACAACCTCCTTTGTTTATATTACAAAGAAATGATTACTCTCTAATATAAGTATTGTTATAACTATACGAAGAAACAATTACGTATTTAGATTTCAACATTTATTAATCTTCTGCTCATTAAGAATAATAAATGACTAAGACACTAGTAGTCTTGCTATTGAGTACTCAAATCACTTCTTTGTGATACAAATACATTTAACCATGTTTTTTTGAAAAAATGTTTAATAATGCCCAAGTCGTTCATTTTAGTGCTTAACTGTAGTGCAAATATGTTAAAATTAAATATATAGTAAACAGCAAACAGTTAAGGACTCAAATTATACAGATAGGCAATAAGACGCCTAAAATTTAATTTAAATTGTATAATGTCAGTAAGGAGCGAAACACATGTTAAATGCAATAGAAAAACGTATTGACCATTTAGCTAAATATTTACAGCAACGCAACAATTTAGATCACATTTCTTACTTGAAAATACGTTTAGGTATGCAAGTTTTTGTGGGCAATATTTTTAAGACTGTTGTAGCTTATGGTGTTTCAATCCTGTGCCACTTATTTTTTTACACACTGACTGTTCATCTAACTTACGTAATTATTCGAACATTTGCGCATGGTGCACATGCAAAATCGTCACTACTGTGTCATGTTCAAAACTTATTATTATTTGTTTTTTTACCTTGGATTATTGTTTATACTAAAGTTGATATTGGGCTTATGTATATACTAGCAATATTAGGTTTTATAATATTAAGTATATATGCCCCTTCTGCAACTAAAAAACAACCTATTCCAAAAAGATTACACAAGAAGAAAAAAGTGAAAACTATAGTTGTAACTTTGTTATTAATTATAGGCTCATTATTGTTCAATGCACCTTATCAACAATTGATTTTGTTAGGCATTATTATTATCGCTGTAACACAATTACCTATATTTTTCCCTAAGGAGGATGTTTCTACATGAACTTATTAAATTCATTTTTCAGTTTTTTCGCCAAGTTTTTCGAGTTAATCGGTACAGTCGCAGGTATCAACCCATGTAGTGGTTGGTTTGATGAACCTGAAGTACCAGAAGAATTAACAAAATTATACGAATAATATTTAGATTAGAGAGTGTGTAAAAAAATGGAATTATATAACTCAGTGATTATACCTATTTTTCAAGTGATTATATTATTTTGTGTAATAAAAATTATAAGTGATTTAAAATACAACAAATGGGATTATATTTCAATTTTTGGGATTATAATCCCTGTTTCTTCTTTATTTTATATATTTATTGGTTCTGAAACGATTCCCATTTTATTAGTTTCAACACTTATCTTGATATACATAAGAAGTAAATTTCTTGGTTTAGTTGTTGCAATTCTTAGTTTCTTATTAATGTACATTTCTAATTTCTTTACGCTTTGGATTTCTGCAATGGTAGAGAGAGTTATACATAATGAATATATTTTGTTTATTAGTTACTCATTATTTTTCACTTTAATTTCTCTGTTACTAGCATTTTTAACTAGATTTTTTGTAAAAAAATTAACTAGTTCTATCCTTTCATTGAATAAAGCGTATTTAACATTAATCGGTATCATTTTATTAAGCACATTTATTACCCTATACATGTACATGCCGAAAAACATAATTTCTTATGGTGACTTTAAATATTTAGCTGTCATCTATGTGATTTTTATTATTACGATAGCGATATTAATAGTCACAGTTTCTTTCAGCATTATACGAGAAATTCAATATAAACGTAATATGAAAGAAATAGAAAACTATTATAAATACACGCTACAAATTGAAAAAATTAATAATGAAATGCGTAAGTTCCGACATGATTATGTTAATATCTTAACTACCATGTCAGATTATATTAGGGAAAACGACATGGCAGGTTTACGCAGTTATTTTAATGATGAAATATTACCAATGCAAGATAGCATGCAAATGAACACTGTTAAGATTAATGGGACTGAAAACTTACGCGTAAGAGAAATCAAAGGCTTATTAACTACAAAGATTTTACAAGCGCAAGAAAAAAATATTAGTATCAGTATTGAAGTACCCGAGCCTATCGAAAAAATAAATATGCCTATTATAGATTTAAGTAGAGTCATAGGTATCATATTAGATAATGCAATTGAAGCATCTGAAAGTATTACGGAGGATGCATTAATACGAGTTGCTTTTATTAAAAACTCTGATATCTCAGTTACTTTTATCGTTATGAATAAGTGTGAGGATGATATCCCACGTGTACATACATTATTTCAAGAAAACTTTTCGACAAAGCGCGGTAATCGTGGTTTGGGCTTATTTACGTTAAAAGAAATCACAGACTCAAATGCTAATGTTCTATTAGACACTACAATTGAAAATGGCTACTTCGTTCAAAAAGTAGAAATACTAAATTCTCAGTCATAAGGATGTGATAACTTGAAAATTTTCATATGCGAAGATGATGTGAGGCAGCGAGACAGTATGGTGTCTATTATTGATAACTATATTATGATTGAAGAAAAACCAATGGAAATTGCATTGGCCACTGGAGATCCTTACGCAATTTTAGAGGAAGCCAAAAATCAGCAAGGCGTTGGCTGTTACTTTTTAGATATACAGCTTGATGCAGATATCAATGGCATTAAATTAGCAAGTGAGATTCGAAAACATGACCCAGTGGGCAACATCATTTTTGTTACAAGCCATAGTGAACTTACATATTTAACATTTGTTTATAAAATAGCTGCAATGGATTTTATCTTTAAAGATGATCCTGAGGAATTAAAATCTCGCATTATCGATTGTATAGAAACGTCTGAAACACGCTTAAATCTTTTATCGAAAGACAGTAGCGTTGAAACTATAGAACTTAAACGCGGTAGTAATTCAGTATATGTACGTTACGATGATATTATGTTTTTTGAATCTTCATCAAAATCACACCGTTTAATTGCGCATTTAGACAATCGACAAATTGAATTTTATGGTAACTTAAAAGAACTCAGTCAATTAGATGAGCGCTTTTTCAGGTGTCACAATAGCTTTGTGGTTAATCGACATAATATTGAATCCATTGATTCTAAAGAACGGATCGTTTATTTCAATAATCAAGAATATTGCTATGCATCAGTTCGAAATATAAAAAAAATATAAAAAATGCTGGAACATCAATGAAGTTCCAGCATTTTTTATATTAAAGTTGATTAGATTGCCAATAACAACTATTGAAGTCCTTTTTCCACTTCTGTTAAAGTTGGAATACTCTCAATAGCACCATATTTAGTAGTTACTTGTGCTGCTACAAAATTACTGAATTTCAAAATACTCGCTCCATGTTGTTGTAAAGCATCTGCTAGATTTTTAGCATCATATGTTAATAACTTACTAATTGCTGCACCAATAAATGCATCTCCTGCACCTGTTGTATCAATTGGTGTGACTTCAAATCCTTCATGACTTTGTACTGAACCATCTTTTAAATGTATTTCAGAACCAGCTGCACCTTTAGTATAGATAACCGCTTCTACATTACCTTGAAATAGCCACTTAAGTGCAGCTTGTTCATCAGTATATCCCGTAATAAAAGTTAACTCTTCATCTGAAATTTTTACAATGTGTGCACGTGGTATAAATTGACGAATAGCTTGTTGACATTCTTCTGCACTATCCCACAATGGCAAGCGAACATTAGGGTCAAAAACTATTGTCCCCCCTGCTTGATGAAATTGGTTAATCAATGTTTCATGTGCGATTTTCATATCACTTTGTACTAAATCAACAGAGCAAAAATGTAATATATCTTCCTCAGTTACTGTAAGATCTGTTAAATATTCAGATTTGTATAACATATCTGCAGAAGGTTTACGATAAAAAGAAAATTCTCTTTCTCCGTCTTGAGTTAAGCTCACAAATGCTAATGCTGTATTCGCTTCATCTGTACGTCGTATAAATGATGTGCCTACACCTATATCATCTAATGTTTCAACAATAATATCACCAAAAGCATCATCGCCTAATTGTGTTACCATTTCAGCATGTCCGCCCAACTTCTGTACTGTACTTGCAACATTACAAGGTGCACCTCCCACTTGACGTGAAAAGGTTTCAACATCTTTTAATTTTGTATCTGTTGTGCCCGGTATAAAGTCGATTAACGCTTCTCCAATAGCATATAATTTTCTCATTGTTCCCCTACTTTCAAATCATATTTTGTAAGTTGCAGATAAACTTGACCCGATTCTGTTGATACCTTAATACCATCTGCTTGTTCTGTTGGAAATATACGTGATGTTAATACTCGTTCACCATCATTACAAAAAATTTCAATACTAGAAGTATCTACAAAAATTTGTAGTTGACGCAAAGGCGTATCTAACGTAGTACTGCGCGTAGTACCCATAACTGGCTCTGGTAATAAACCACTGTCAGTACGATCTAAAGTAAGTTTGTGCGTTTTCGTATTATAACTGATTAAAGTACTACAATTTTTGTTTTTGCGTAATTCAAAATATATTTCTGTTGCTTCATTTTCTAAAATATCAATTATTAACTCGTATTGAGTCCCATCATATGGTTGCAATTGTCTTGTGAATTTGTTGGCATAACCTAATGCCGTTTCTTTATTAAATCTTAATTGCTGTAAAGCTTTAATTGGTCGTTGCTTAAGTTCACCTTGTTCAATTGTCAATTCACGAGGTAGTGTAAAACAATGTGCCCAACCGTCTTCATCAGTTGGATAATTGATCTCTGGTAAGCCCATCCAACCTATTAAAATACGTTGACCGTGTTCATCTATAAATGTTTGTGGTGCATAAAAATCAAATCCGTGATCTAATTCAATAAAATCACCATGATTCATCGTCATAGTAGTCAAATCTAATTGACCCATTATATAGCCTGATTGATAGATGTTGTTAAATTTTTCTCCTTGTGCTTCAATACCTTGTGGGCAAAAAAGTAACATGTCAAAACCGTCTAAATTAAAATAGTCGGGACATTCCCACATATAACCAAACTCAGTTAATTGTGTAGTTAAGTCACCTAAAAGTTCCCAATTGACGATATTATTAGATTTATAGATTAATGCTCTACCATTTAATACTTCATTTTGTGCACCTATAATCGCATAATAACTTTCATTGTGTTTAAAGACTTTAGGATCTCTGAAGTGTTGAGTATAACCCTGTGGTGGCTGACTTATAACTGGTTTTGGAAATTTTGTTATAGTCCCATCTTCATTCATTTTGGCAATCATTTGGCTTGAATGACGATTCCACTCATCATCACGATGGTTTCCGGTATACATGTAATAAAGTTGTTGGTTGTATTCAAAGGCACTACCACTATACACACCATGGCTATCCGCGATAGTATCTGGTTTTAATATCGGACCTTGAGGTTCAAAATGTACTAAATCTTTACTTGTAAAGTTGAACCAATATTTTAATCCATGTACAGCACCTAATGGAAACCATTGATGAGATAAGTAGTACATCCCATTAAAGTAAATTAAACCATTGGGATCATTCAATAAACCTGTTTGGGGTTGAATATGGAATATTTGTCTATATTTAGAAGCACTGACTTGCTCTTGTAATTGATGTAATTCTTCATGTGAAACATCTTCATATCGCTGATAACGGTCTTCTCGACTCCACTCACTCATTGTTAATATTCCTCCTCATCTTAATACATATTCATTTTAGCATGTTTTTCACATTTTGTGGTACCGGTTCCATTTAATAACTTTATTTAAAACTAAGTTCTACATCTATAAGAATTTTTTCTTCAACTGATTGATGTTTTATGAGTTTATCTAATTGAGACATCGCTACTTCACCAGCGGCTTCAAAATGATAAATTACAGTATTAATCACCGGTGATACTAATTGGGTCATTGGATCGCCCCCAAAACCAACTATCATACGCTGATCAAATGATAATTGATGTTCAGTGCAAAATTTATGAACTGCAAGGCCAATAGCATCTGTGGCGCCAATAATAACATTGTAAGAATGATCTTTATGTAATTCAGATTGCACGTCAATCATGGCTTCCTTAAAATTAAATGATGTCGTTGTAACATCAGGCGTTACATGGTATTGCTTCAAACCATCAATTAATCCATTTTTTCTTTTTATTCCCACAGCAGTATCGTGTTCAGTAACACTAAAATACTTAATGTGACGATAACCTCGTTGACCAATTAAATCACCAACAAGATATCCTGCATGGTAATCATCGTGTACAATGCAATGGAATGATTCAAAATGTTGGCCTACAATAACGACAGGGACATTAATTTTATTAATGACCTCTAAATGTTTATCGGTTAAATCAGTAGCCATAAAGATAATGCCATCAACCTTACTGCGATAAAATGTTTCTAATGCATCGATTTCTAATGCTGGATCTAAATTAGTATAATTAAGTAATAATCTATAATTCAAACTATCACATAAATTTTTCACACCTTTAATGGTCTCATCTACTGCATATGAATTCATTCTCGGTATAATAGCACCTATCATGTTTGTTTTATGTGCTCTTAAACTTTGAGCAAATTGATTGGGTTGATAGTCATATTGACGAATAATAGCATCTAATTTCACTTTAGTTTTTGTACTCACAGAACCATTGTTTAAATATCTAGATACTGTACTTTTAGATACACCTGCAATTTTTGCAATATCTGCTATGTTCTTCATATTTACTCACTTTCATTTATGTACTGTATTTGCACTTTAAACTATATTTTATCATATTGTAATCGCTTAAAATATAAAAATACATCGATTTATAAATAGAACAGAACCTTTAAAGTATTTATGCTGACTCTCTTCAACTTCATTACCTTGGAGAACTATTTTAAATATAATTGCTTCAAGCTAGCGATGCACTAATGCCAATATAAAAAGAGACTAGGACGAATCAATTTTGTCCTAGTCTCTTATGTTATTATGCTTTTTGAACTGTAATTGTCCAAGAAGCATCATCTAATTGTTCATAGTTTGTTACTGGATAACCTTGTTCAGCAGCCCAGTTTGGCAATGCTTCTGTTGCTTGTGTACAATCAAAATCAATTTTCAATTCATCACCAGTTGTTAATGTTTCCATTTTCTTTTGAGCTTCAATTAATGGAAATGGACAAACCATTCCTACTGTTCCAAGTTCATGTACCATAAAACAATCCTCCTTAATAATTATGTTGTTTGAGTTTGAGTCGTTACTTGAGCATTACTTTGTGTTGTTGCTCGCTGTGCTTTTTTCATTGGTCTGATAAAGATGAAATAGCTCATAAACCATGCACCTAAAATCATAGAAGCTAGTGCTATCCAGCCCTTCCATGACATAGTCGCAGTTTCTACTAAGCCATTCCCTATTGAACAGCCACCGGCTACTGACGCACCAAATCCCATACAAGCGCCCCCAATGACACTATTTCTAATGGTTTTTTTATCTGGTAGTCTCCATTTAAACTCTCTTGAACCTTTAGCTGCGATATACGAACCAAAGAAAATACCTAATACTAGGAACACTCCCCAGTCTAACAGGTTTACATCACCAGTCATAAAAAATTGCACAATGTTAGCTGATGGTGTTGTTATACCTAAACCATACATACGTCCTGTAGATTCACTGACAGGCCATGCTAGCAATGCAATCAATCCGACAACAATTGCTGCAATAAATGGATGGTATTTCTTTTCAAATAGATAGTAACGTACACCTGTAAATTTTTGTTTTAATTTTGGTACTGCTACTTTTGATTTAGGTTTACGCAATGTTTTCACTACAAAAAAGATAGTAATTGCAACTAATAAAACTACCCAAACCCAAGTTGGAATACCTGTTGTTTGAGACATACTTGTACTAACCGTAGTTGGTTTGTTAATGCCATTCATTACAGGTAATAACAAACCAAATTTAGTTACTGCTGCCGTTACAGCGTATAATGCTAAGGCAATCCAACTGCCTATCAATCCTTCACCTGCACGATACCAAGTACCTGTAGCACAGCCACCTGACAATACCATGCCAATTCCAAATATAAATGAACCAATAATTGTTCCTATAATTGGATAACTTGATTCAGGTATTTGGACTACTCCTGTAGATGTCAAAATAAGTAGCCCAATACTTTGTATTGAAATAGCAATTAGTAATGCATAAAACATCTTATTACTTTTTTGTATATACATATCTCTAAAGCCACCGGCTAGACAAAAGCGTGTTCTTTGCATTACAAATCCTAATAATGCTCCTACTATTAGTCCACTAACAATTAACCAAATCACTTTATCTCCTCTTTTCCGATTAAGTCAATAAGATTAATAATATAAAATTTCACTATAAATTTCAATAGTTTGCGCAAATTGTAATAATTTTGTAACTCTAAAATATAAAGGGAGTGGGACAGAAATCCGATTTTGAAAAAATGATTTCGTCGTCCCACCCCGGCAAGGATGACTAGCGTTGAAAAAAGCTTGATTTAAAGCGCATTTTCAATGCAGTCAGCTACTACCAAAATGAAAAGAGACTAGGACAATCAATATTGTCCCAGCCTCTTAAAACAGTTATTTATTACCATAATTTTTCATAAAGAATAGTAATGATTGTAGTTCAATACCTAAATCAATATGATGAACTTGCACATCATTCGGAGTGCTAACGCGATTTGGCGTGAAGTTTAAAATACCTTTAACACCTGCTTCTACAAGTTGATCAGCGACTCGTTGGGCTACTGTTTCAGGTGTCGTTAAAATCACTACATCGATAGCTTCATTTTGTAATGTCTCTTGCATCTCATCAAAATGTTTAACAACAATATTACCTACTTGTTGACCCACTATTTCATCACGAATATCAAAAGCTTCTGTTATGGTCATTTCATCATGTATAGAAAAATTATACGTCAATAACGCTTTACCTAAATTACCTACACCTACAATGGCAATTTTAATTTCATTATTTTTACTTATCTCATTTTTAAAGAAATGCAACAGGCTGTCTATATTATAACCATATCCTTTTTTACCCAATTCTCCAAAATACGAAAAGTCTCTACGAATCGTCGCTGAATCGATATTTAATCCTTCGCTAATTGTTTTAGAGTTCACCCTGTCTATACCTTTTGACTTTAATGTATTAACAAATCTATAGTATAACGGTAAACGTTTTAACGTCGCTCGAGGAATTCTATCGCTATGATTAGCCAAAACCTTGTCCCCCTAATAATACTTGGATTATATCCTTAATTTTGTATGTACAATTACTACAATATTATACATGATAAATATTTAAAAATAAACAATCCTTGTTTTCTCAATAGCCGTTATACGGTAGAATATAAAGTATTAGAGAGGTGCGAATCAAATGATATTATTACAATTAAACAATGTGTCAAAATCATTCGATGGAAAAGATATTTTCAATGATGTAAATTTCGAAGTAAAAACAGGTGAACGTATTGGTATTGTTGGACGAAATGGTGCGGGAAAATCTACATTAATGAAAATAATTGCTGGTGTTGATGGTTATGATTCTGGACATATTTCCAAAATCAAAAATTTAAAACTAGGCTATTTGACACAACAAATGACACTAGACACAAATGAGACAGTTTTTGAGGAAATGTCAAAACCATTTAAACAGGTAATGGAAATTGAACAACAAATGCAACAAGAAACGCATTGGTTGGCACAACATGCAACTGAATATGAGAGTGATGACTATAAAGCACATATTGAAAAATATGAAAATTTATCAAATAGATTTGAACAATTAGAAGGTTATCAATATGAAAGTAAAATCAAAACAGTGCTACATGGTTTACATTTTACTGATGAGGATTTTAATCGTCCTATCAATGATTTTAGTGGTGGTCAAAAAACACGTCTTTCTTTAGCTCAAATGCTTCTTGAAGATCCTGATTTATTATTACTTGATGAGCCTACTAACCATCTAGATATGGAAACAACACAATGGCTAGAAAGTTATTTGAATTATTTTAAAGGCGCCATCATTATAATTAGTCACGATCGTTACTTTTTAGATAAAATCGTAACACAAATATACGATGTAGCGTTAGGCGACGTGCAACATTACGTCGGAAATTATGGTCAATTTATCACTCAACGTGATAAATATTATGAAAAACGCATGCAAGAGTATGAAAATCAACAAGCTGAAATTAAAAAGCTCGAAACTTTTGTAGATAAAAATATTGCTCGTGCCTCTACTTCAGGAATGGCCAAAAGTCGTCGTAAAATGTTAGAAAAAATCGAACGTATTGATAAACCCTTACTTGATGCACGTAGTGCTAACATTCAATTTGATTTTGACCGTAATACAGGCAATGATGTTTTCCATATTAAGCATTTAACCATTGGCTATGAACAACCCATTACGCAACCTATTGATTTGGAAGTAACTAAAGGAGACCATGTAGCAATTATTGGTCCTAATGGTATCGGTAAATCAACATTAATTAAAACGATTGCCGAACGACAACCTGCATTAGGAGGAAAGATAACAACTGGTGCAAACCTTAAAATAGGTTACTATGATCAAAAGCAAGCTGAATTCAAATCAACTGCTACTATTCTCGACTACGTGTGGGATCAATATCCTTCTATGAATGAAAAAGATATACGAGCAGTGCTTGGGCGATTTTTATTCGTACAAGAAGATGTCAAAAAAATCATTAATGATTTATCTGGTGGAGAAAAAGCGCGTCTTCAACTTGCTCTTCTAATGTTAGAAAGAAACAATGTTTTAATACTCGACGAACCTACTAACCACTTAGATATAGATTCAAAAGAAATGTTAGAACAAGCCTTAAGTCAATTCCAAGGCACTATACTCTTTGTTTCACATGACCGTTATTTCATCAATCAACTTGCCAATAAAGTTTTGAATATTGATGAATCAGGTGGGCAATTGTATTTAGGTGACTATCAATACTTTTTAGATAAAGTTGAAGAACAACAAGCTTTAGCACAACATCAAGCAACCAATGACAGTGCTACTGAACAACACGATACTACAACAAATAACTATACGTCACAAAAAGAACAAAAAAAGTTACAACGTCAAATCACACGTCAAATTGAACAATGCGAACAAGATATTGAAACCTATGAGGCGCAAATTGACGACATTGATGTACAGTTAACACAACCAGAAGTATATAGCGATCCTGAAAAAGCAAATGCTCTTGCAATTGAAAAACAACAAACCGAACAGCAATTAGAACAGGCTTTAGAGTTATGGGAAGAATTACAAGAAAAGTGATTTGTTTCTATATAGTTTTATTTTCTGAGGAAGTAATCCACATTACTTCCTCTATTTTTTATTCACATTTAAAACCTTATAACAAAAGCTATCCACAGAGTTATCCTAGTTATCCACAAGTAAAATGTAAATTCTACTTAGGATTATCCCATACATTTTTTAACAATGCACAGCTTTAACCACTAGTTATACACAACTTATACACTAATTGTTGATAAGTACGCACGTTCTCTATTGACAAAAACGGTCAATGCATACCTAAATTCACTATGATAAACTTCAATTAATGCATTATCATAACGCTGGAGGAGTTTCTTTATGCCATCATTTTTATGGGCCGCTTTAGCGGTTGTTTGTTTTAGTATTATCGTTATTATTATGAGTGATATCATTTACAGATATAAGCTGAAACAACAAATCTCACTATTATGGAAATTACAAAAATCTTTAGAAACATTTATTCGTCCATATCATCGATATGCATATTACTTTGAAACGTACCAAACATCACAGCTTCAAGATAGGATTATCGATGATAAAACATGGTTCGATTTAGATCTACCTAAATTATTTAAACGTATGAATTTTAATTTTACTGCTATTGGCGAAATGCGGTTGTATAGTACATTAAGAAATATGACAACTGTTGATAATGAGTCATTAATCCAATTGTTTAAGTCCAATTCATATATTAGAGAAACTGTAAGTTACCATCTTGCTTTAATTGGAAAGTCAATCTATCCTATTTACCCAGACCAATTAGCGCCGGTTAAACGTCAAACTGTCTTTATGTATTGTACTTATCTACCCTTTGTTGGTTTGTTATTACTCTTTATTGATTTTAAAATTGGCACGATTGTTACATTGATGTTTATTGTACTCAATTTTGTATTAAGTGGTTCATTACGCAAAACATTCGAACAAAATTTAAATTCTATGTATTATACAGCATCGGTAATTCAAAAAGCCTATAAACTACATAAATTAGAAGGCTTGCCACCTCTCGATGTTAACTTCAAACATTTTACAGCATCACGTAAGCTTAGTTGGTTGTTAGGCCGTGCAAATTCTAATAATGACGCATTTTCTATTATGTTATTATTTAAACTCGCCTTTATGGTGGATTATCATATTTTCCACTTAATTCAACATAGTTATAAACGATATGAAGCTGAAGTTTTAGCTTGCTATGACTATATTGCAACTTTAGATAATCATTATTCAGTCGCATTGTGGCGTGAGACATTAGATTATTATGCAACACCTGAAATTACTGATAACTTTATGATCGAGTCTAAAGATGTAACCCATCCATTACTGACCAATGCCGTACCTAATACGTTAACGATTGATTTTCAAATGCTATTAACAGGTTCCAATGCTTCTGGCAAATCAACCTATATGAAGGCAATTGCATTAAATTTAATACTTGCTCAAACAGTGCAAACCGTTACAGCTAATAAATTTAAGTACAAACCTGGTTCGGTATTTACTTCAATGGCTAACCAAGATGACGTTATTTCTGGAGAAAGTTATTTTATGACTGAATTAAAAGCAATTCGTCGTCTTTTTAATGGTCAAAATAACAATTATCGATATTATTTTATTGATGAAATTTTCAAAGGTACAAATACTTCTGAACGTATTGCCGCTTCAGAATCAGTATTACGTTATTTAAATCAACAACCTAATACTCGGATAATGGCAGCAACACATGATATTGAATTAGCGTCATTATTACAACCCGATTATAAAAATTATCATTTTAACGAAACTATTAGTGATAATGAAATACACTTTGATTTTATTATTAAGTCAGGTAAAGCTAATACTCGTAACGCGATAGAACTTTTACGTATCACCGACTTCCCTACTCCAATTTATGAACGCGCTAAAAACAACGTTGAGCATCGCTAACAACCCCAAATTAAAAGAACCGTTTCTGATAAAATAAAGATCAGAAGCGGTTCTTTTAATTTATTATTCTTCTGCACTAATCATCCAAGTGACACCAAATGGATCATTAAACATCCCATATAGTGGTGACCACTCTGTTTGTCCCAATTCCATTGTAGCCACGCAACCACCGTTAATTGCATTTTCGAAAAATGTTACTGCTTGTTGACGTTCATCTTCATTATTATAGTCAAAGGTAAATGTTACTATCGCACCACTGTTATCAATTTTTTTATTCTTCCAAGTATCACTGCAATAAAATGTTTGTCCTAAGATTTCAAAAGTTGCATGCATAGTAAAATCTCCATCAACTTGATATTCTTCTGGCATATCTTTAAACATTTCATCATCGCCACCTACACGATGAATATTTGCCGCGCCTAAATGTTGCTCATAAAAGTTCAATGCTGCTAAACTATTTTTAAAATTAAAATATTGTATTGTTTTCATTTTACATTTCCCCTTATATTATTAGTAGTATATCTAGTACTATAAATACCCAAATTTTATCTATTCATTTATAAAAAACCTTGTAAGTCATATATCAATGACATTACAAGGTTTGTTGACGCTATTCTATTGAAAACATTTCGATATCTAAACTACTATTACCATTAAGTGTCATATCAGCATATTTATTTTCAAGATATAAATAATGGCCAGCCGCACCTATCATTGCTGCATTATCTGTACATAGCTTGACGCTTGGAATAGATAATTTAATGTCTTGTTGTTCACATTGCTCAGTCAACGCAGTTCTGAGACCTTTATTACTGGCAACGCCTCCTGCGACAATTAAATCCGAGACATTATAATCTGCACATGCTTGAAGTGCTTTACCTACTAATACTTCTACAACACTATTTTGAAAACTTGTAGCAACATCGGCAATATTAATTTCTTGTTGTTTTTGACGTTGATTATGCAACTTATTAATCACTGCACTCTTCAAACCACTAAAGCTAAAATCATAACTTTCTTTATCTAACCATACGCGTGGAAAATCATACGTATCGTTACCTGTTGCAGCCAATTTATCAACTTGCGGGCCGCCTGGATAACTTAAACCTATCGTTCGTGCTACTTTATCATAGGCTTCACCTACTGCATCATCACGTGTTTCTCCAATAATTTCAAAATTCAAATGGTCTTTCATATATATTAATTCTGTGTGGCCACCTGATACAATAAGTGCGATTAAAGGAAATTGTAATGGTTCTTCAAGATGATTGGCATAAATATGTCCTGCAATATGATGCACTGGTATCAATGGTTTGTCATATGCAAATGCTAACGCTTTTGCCGCATTGATACCTACAAGTAATGCGCCTATCAAGCCAGGTCCTTGTGTCACAGCAACTGCATGAATATCTTCCATTGTTACATCAGCGTCCTTCAATGCTTCATCAATAGTAGTAGTTATTCCTTCTACATGATGCCTGCTAGCAACTTCTGGAACAACCCCACCAAATCGTTTATGACTGTCTATTTGACTCAATACAATATTACTTAAAATAGTAGTACCATTTTGAATGACGCTAATACTTGTTTCGTCACAACTAGATTCTACTGCTAATATTAACGTTTCATTATTCATTTAAATTCACCCACATGACTAATGCATCCTCACCTTCACCATAATAATTTTTCCGCTTGCCACCGTACTGAAAACCTAATTTTTGATAAACATGCTGTGCCACTGCATTTTCGACCCTGACTTCTAAACTCAATGTGTCACATTTGTTGCGTGAAAATTGAATGACATAATTTAATAACAATTGTCCAAACCCATAACCACGATAGTCACTTGTTATGGCAATTGTTGTAATTTGTGCTTGATCTATCACAATCCAACTTCCAACATAACCTAATATATGTTGGTTGTATTCAATTACAAAATAATGAGCGAATTCATTTGCTTCAAGTTCATGATAAAAAGCATCAATCGTCCATGAGCTATCATTAAAACTATGTCGTTCAATATCGAACACTTGAGGTACGTCAGCTTTGACCATAGGTCTGATTGTTAATTCTTGTTTTGTTGGTTTAGCCAATTACGTTCAGCCTCTGATATTTTTAAGTAATTAGGTTTAAATGTATATACATCATTAGGTACGGTATCTATTAATGAATACATTGTTTTAGCTTGCGGTAAATTCGCGATAAATTCTGCATCTAGTAAATCTTGTAATTTTTCGCTATCTTCTCCGACAAAAATATATGATTGCTGCAGATCATGTAAATGGTTTAATAACGCTTCAATCGTTATATATTGATCATTCAAAGCACAATGTAACTGATTATCATCATAATAGTATACTCCAGCATAAACTGCTTCGCGTCGAGCATCAAAAATAGGAACTATCAATTGATTTGTCTTTGAAACTGTTGCGGCTAAAGCTTTTAGAGATGATACTACATAGAGCTTTATATTTAAGGCATAAGCTAATGTTTTAGCTACTGTAACACCTATACGTAATCCAGTATATGAACCTGGACCTTCAGCGACAACAATAGCATCTAAGTCTTTTTTATCTACATGTGCACTTTGTAATACTTTGATAATAGCTGGCATTAATTGCACCGAATGATTCTTTTTTTCATTAGAATTAAGTTCACTTAATACTTGATCATCTTGCATAACCGCTACAGAAAGTGGTTGATTTGAAGTATCAATCAACAGATAATTCATGTTCTACCTCCTCCTTAATTTGAATATAATGTTTTCCTGTACCAACGAGTTGAATTGTACGTTCATATTCATTGTCTACATCTATATTGATTGTTAAATGTTGTTCTGGTAAATACGGCTTTATAAACTGGCTCCACTCAATTAGTATTACTGCTTCATCTTCAAAATACTCATCGAAACCTAAGTCTTCTTCAGCGTTTTCTAGTCTATAACAATCCATATGATGAAAGTTTAAGTCCTTGCCTTTGTACGACTTGATAATATTAAAAGTCGGTGAATTAATAGTGCGTTTAACGCCTAATGCCCTACCAATAAATTGACTCAAAGTAGTTTTCCCTGCTCCTAAATCGCCATTTAACAATACAACATCTCCTGCAATGAGATGTTTAGCTACAGCATTACCAAAAGCTTCCATTGCTTCCAAATTTGTTATTTTAATCATTCACTTACACCTACTATTTGTCAGAATATAAAATACATGTTTAGCTGTATCATATCTTATATTTGCTATTTTGATAATTAACTCTTATATTCTAACAAATTTTTACTACTTTTACTTTAATGTAAACCGTTTAATTAAAAAAAGATAATTGTAAGAATTGAAAGAAAATTCAAAATAATCATTGACATCATTCCGGCGATGTAGTAAATTTAATTTATCAAATTTTTAGATAATTCAAACAACTAATATATTAACCATTCAAACGGAAAGGAGCATAATAAGATGACCTATAATACAACAGTAAATAAACCAACAACTTCAAATATTTTAGTCATTTTATTATGCTTATAGGACTGGAGCTTTAGTATCAATTTACTAAAAGTTTAAGTCCTATTTCTAGTTGAATGGGACTGGAAAGCGTCCCAATAATTTATTGGGACGCTTTTTTATTTTCAATTTTATGGGGGAATTCACAATGAGAAGTGACATGATTAAAAAAGGAGATCACCAAGCTCCAGCACGAAGTCTTTTACATGCAACAGGTGCTTTACAACAACCAACAGATATGAACAAGCCTTTCGTGGCGATTTGTAATTCATATATCGATATTGTTCCAGGGCATGTACACCTTAGAGAACTTGGCGACATAGCCAAAGAAGCCATTAGAGAAGCCGGTGCTATACCATTTGAATTTAATACAATCGGTGTCGATGATGGTATTGCTATGGGACATATTGGAATGAGATATTCCCTACCATCACGTGAAGTCATTGCTGATGCTGCAGAAACAGTCATAAATGCACATTGGTTTGACGGCGTCTTTTACATACCAAACTGTGACAAAATCACGCCTGGTATGTTACTCGCATCAGTTAGAACGAATGTACCAGCTGTATTTTGTTCAGGTGGACCTATGAAAGCAGGTTTATCATCACAAGGTAAAGCTCTTACATTATCATCAATGTTTGAAGCGGTTGGCGCATTTAAAGATGGTTCAATTACAAAGGATGAGTTTTTAGATATGGAACAAAATGCTTGTCCTACATGCGGATCTTGTTCCGGCATGTTTACAGCAAATTCGATGAATTGCTTAATGGAAGTTCTCGGTTTAGCTCTCCCATATAACGGAACTGCATTAGCAGTAAGTGATCAACGTAGAGAAATGATTAGAGAAGCAGCATTTAAACTTGTAGACAATATAAAAAATGATATTAAACCTCGTGACATTGTTACTAAAGAAGCAATTGATGATGCTTTCGCCTTAGATATGGCAATGGGTGGTTCAACAAACACTGTACTTCACACATTAGCAATTGCTAATGAAGCAGGTATTGATTACGATTTAACACGTATTAATGAAATAGCAAAACAAACACCTTATTTATCTAAAATCGCACCAAGCTCATCTTATTCAATGCATGATGTACACGAAGCTGGTGGCGTTCCAGCCATCATCAATGAATTATTTAAAAAAGAAGGTACATTACATCCAGATCGTATTACCGTAACTGGTCAGACATTACGTGAAAATAATGAAGGAAAAGAAATAACAAACGCTGATGTTATTAGACGCTTAGACAATCCTTATGATAAACAAGGTGGTTTATCAATACTTTACGGTAACTTAGCACCAAATGGAGCAGTCATCAAAGTTGGTGGCGTCGACCCTTCTATTAAAGTATTTAAAGGGAAAGCGATTTGTTTCAATTCACATGACGAAGCTGTAGAAGCTATTGATAACCACACAGTTCGCGAAGGTCATGTCGTAGTTATAAGATATGAAGGTCCAAAAGGCGGTCCAGGAATGCCAGAAATGTTAGCACCAACCTCTTCTATAGTAGGTCGTGGCTTAGGTAAAGATGTAGCACTAATTACAGATGGTCGCTTTTCAGGTGCAACACGAGGCATTGCTGTTGGTCATATTTCACCAGAAGCAGCTTCAGGTGGACCTATTGGGTTAATTAGAGATGGCGACGACATCGTTATCGATTTAACCGAAAGAACATTAGACGTCGATGTCTCAACAGAAATTTTAGAAGCACGTAAGCAAGATGTCCCACAATTCAAAGCAAAAGTAAAAACAGGTTATTTAGCACGATATACAGCTTTAGTAACTAGTGCAAATACAGGTGGCGTAATGCAAGTGCCCGAAAATCTCATTTAAGGAGTGGATGAAAATGGCTAAAAATGTTGAAACGATGTATAAAGACCAACCTGAAGCAATAGAACAATATGAACCCAATGAAGAATATGAACAAACAGAACTGGAAACAGAAACACTTGATGAAATGAAAACAGGTTCTGAACTGTTAGTTGACTCACTTGTACATGAAGATGTAGATTTTATCTTTGGTTATCCAGGTGGTGCCGTTCTACCTTTATACGACACATTTTATGATGGAAAAATCCAACATATTTTGGCACGACATGAGCAAGGTGCAACACATGCAGCTGAAGGTTATGCTCGTGTGTCCGGTAAAACTGGCGTAGTAGTAGTAACAAGTGGACCTGGAGCAACTAATGCAATTACTGGTATAGCTGATGCTTACAGTGACTCATTACCATTAGTAGTCTTTACTGGACAAGTAGCAACAGCTGGTATTGGTAAAGATGCATTCCAAGAAGCAGATTTATTATCTATGACTACACCTATAACTAAACATAACTATCAAGTAAAAAATGTTAATGATATTCCTACCATTATTCATGAAGCATTCCATATTGCTAATACAGGTAGAAAAGGACCAGTTGTTATAGACTTCCCTAAAGATATGGGTATCCTTTCTACTAATGCTCAAGTCAGCGAAAACTTAGACTTGCCAGGTTATAAGGTAGCTAATGAACCTAAATTTGATGAAATTCAAAAATTACGTGATTACCTTAAAACAGCTAAAAAACCACTAGTTTTAGGTGGTGCTGGTATTAATCATGCACAAGCTAATGACGTATTCACAGAATTTGTTAACCGACATCAGTTACCAGTCGTAACAACATTATTAGGTCTTGGTTCAATACCATATGAACACCCCCTATTTTTAGGTATGGGAGGCATGCATGGCTCATACGCCAGTAATATAGCATTAACAGAATGTGATTTATTGATAAACTTCGGTAGTCGTTTTGACGACCGACTCGCAAGTAAGCCAGATGAATTCGCACCTAATGCCAAAATCGTGCATATCGATATTGATCCATCAGAGATCAATAAAATCATTAAAACAGACTTAGGTATTGTTGCTGATTGTAAAGCAACAATCGAAGCTTTACTTGCATTTGAGAGTTATTCAATTAAACATGATGAGTGGCTTACTACATGTTCTAATAATAAGGCTCAATATCCTTTCAGCTATAAAAATGATCAAGATAATTTCTCTAAGCCACAACGTACAATTCAGTATATCGGTGAGATCACAAATGGTGATGCCATAGTAACTACAGATGTTG
Organism: Staphylococcus sp. GDY8P72P; assembly: GCF_016890655.1. Taxonomy (NCBI): domain Bacteria; kingdom Bacillati; phylum Bacillota; class Bacilli; order Caryophanales; family Staphylococcaceae; genus Staphylococcus; species Staphylococcus sp. GDY8P72P. The sequence continues at coordinate 88,559 of NZ_JAFEQJ010000034.1, forward strand.
GTCAACATCAAATGTGGGTTGCTCAATATTATCCATTTAAAACACATGGCCAATTGGTAACGAGTGGTGGCTTAGGTACGATGGGCTTTGGCATTCCAGCTGCTATCGGGGCTAAGTTAGCTGAACCACAAAAACCAGTAGTAGCTTTTGTGGGCGATGGTGGATTCCAAATGACAAATCAAGAAATGGCCATTCTTGAAGAATATGGTCTAGATATAAAAATTGTTATTATCAATAACGGTACTTTAGGTATGGTTAAACAATGGCAAGATAAGTTCTTTAATAAACGTTTTTCTCATTCGGTATTTAATGGCCAACCTGACTTTATAAAAATGGCTGAAGCCTATAATGTTAAAGGGTTTATGATAGATGATCCTACAAAATTGGAATCTCAATTAGATGAAGCCTTTGCACATGAAGGTCCAGCATTAATTGAAGTTAGAATTTCACCTATTGAACCTGTAACACCAATGGTTCCTTCTGGTAAACCGAATCATGAAATGGAGGGCTTAGAATGAGAAGAACATTTCGCACAAGAGTAAGAGACAAAGCTGGTACATTAAACCGCTTAACTAGTATTTTTGTAAGACGTCAATTCAATATCGTCAACCTATCTGCAACACCAACCTTACAAGAAGGTATATCAGATATTACATTTGTAGCAGAAGTGCCAGACAGAGACGTTTTAAGAAACTTACTAACACAACTCGAAAAACAAATTAACATCATTAGTGTGGAAGACATTACCGATACTAACACCTACAATAGAGAGTTAGTATTAGTAAAGTTACAAACCCCTTCTGATCAGTCAGAATTATACAAAGTAATTCAACCATATGATGCGCTAGTATCTATATTGAAGCAAGAAGCGGATTATACTTACCTTCAAGCTTCAGGTCCTCAATATACGATGGACAATTTATTAGATGATCTATCATCATATAGTATTGAACAGATTGCAAGAACAGGTTCAGCAGGAATCATTTAATTTTCGGAAAATTTCGAATTTATTTTAATTACACATGGAGGATTTTATTATGACAACAGTTTATTATGATCAATCAGTAACAAAAGATGCACTACAAGGTAAAAGAATTGCAGTTATCGGCTACGGTTCACAAGGTCATGCACATGCACAAAATTTAAAAGATAATGGTTATGACGTGATCATTGGAATTCGCCCAGGTAACTCATTTAATAAAGCGAAAGATGATGGTTTTGAAGTATTTCCTGTAGCTGAAGCAGCAAAACAAGCTGAAGTCATTATGATTTTATTACCTGATGAAATTCAAGGTAAAGTCTATGAGGAAGAAATCGCACCTAACTTGGAACCAAATAATGCACTAGTATTTGCACATGGCTTCAATATTCATTTTAACGTAATTCAACCACCTGCAGATGTTGACGTATTTTTAGTTGCACCTAAAGGTCCTGGTCATTTAGTACGACGTACATTTGCTGAAGGCAGTGCAGTCCCTGCCCTAATCGGTATCGAACAAGATGCTAGTGGTGAAGCTAAAGATATTGCTTTAAGTTATGCTAAAGGAATTGGCGCTACACGTGCGGGTGTATTAGAAACTACATTTAAAGAAGAAACTGAAACTGATTTATTTGGTGAACAAGCTGTACTATGTGGTGGTGTAACTAAATTAATTCAATCAGGTTTCGAAACATTAGTAGAAGCTGGTTATCAACCTGAAATTGCTTATTTCGAAGTATTACATGAAATGAAATTAATCGTTGATTTAATGTATGAAGGTGGTATGGAAAACATGCGTTATTCAATTTCCAATACAGCTGAATTTGGAGATTACGTATCTGGACCACGTGTTATTACACCAGATGTTAAAGATAATATGAAAGCAGTATTAACTGATATCCAAGCAGGAAACTTCAGTGACCGCTTCATCAAAGATAACGAAAATAACTTTAATGAATTCCATAAATTAAGAGAAGAACAACACGGTCATCAAATTGAAAAAGTTGGTAAAGATTTACGTGAAATGATGCCTTTCATTAAATCTAAAAGCATTCAAAAATAAATGACTAATTAACTTCATAGCATCTGAGATATCAATTCTTATCTCAGATGTTACGAATTAGTTAGATTAACGGGATAATATATTGTTAGGAGATGTTGAAAATGAGTAACCATATTCAAATTTTTGATACTACACTTAGAGATGGAGAACAAACGCCGGGGGTTAGTTTTTCATTCGATGAGAGGTTAAAGATAGCAAAGCAATTAGAAAAATGGGGAGTCGATATAATTGAAGCAGGGTTCCCTGCCTCAAGCACAGGTAGTTTTCAATCAGTTGAAGCAATATCTGAAGCATTATCAACTACTGCTGTATGTGGTTTAGCGCGTTGTGTAAAATCAGATATTGATGCTGTATATGAAGCAACCAAAAAAGCTGCGTTACCACGTATTCATGTATTTGTTGCAACAAGTCAAATACATTTAGAATCAAAATTAAAAATGACACAAGATGAAGTATTAGCTTCAATTAAAGAGCATGTTGCATATGCCAAAGACTTTTTCGATGTAGTTCAATTTTCACCAGAAGATGCAACACGAACAGAATTACCATTTTTAATTGATTGTGTTCAAACAGCTGTAGATGCCGGTGCTAGTGTTATTAACATTCCTGATACTGTAGGTTTTAGCTATCCATCAGAATATGGAAAAATTTTCAAAACACTTCTTGAAACAATTAAAACAGATCATGAAGTCATTTACAGTGCACATTGTCATGATGATTTAGGATTAGCCGTTGCCAACAGTATGGCTGCAATTGAAAATGGCGCCAAGCGTATCGAAGGTACTATTAATGGTATTGGAGAACGTGCAGGTAATACAGCTCTTGAAGAAGTTGCTCTTGGCCTTTACGTTCGCCAAGATCATTATAACAATCAATCCAAAATTAATTTAGCAGAGACCAAACAAACATCCGATTTGATTTCTCGTTATGCTGGTATTAGAGTTCCAAAAAATAAAGCAATTGTTGGTCAAAATGCGTTTAGTCACGAATCAGGTATCCATCAAGATGGCGTGTTAAAAAACCCTGAAACATATGAAATTATGACACCACAACTCGTTGGTGTTAAAACAACTGAATTACCACTAGGTAAATTATCTGGTAAACATGCATTTGCTGAAAAACTTGTAAACCTTGGCTACGATATCGATGTAGATGAACAAAAAGTATTATTTAAGCAATTTAAAGAAATCGCTGATAAAAAGAAAGCAGTAACTGAGAGAGATATTCACGCTTTAATTCAAGGTACATCACATGAACAAAGTGCTATTTATCAAGTAGAAACATTACAACTACAATTTGTTTCTAATGGTTTACAAAGCGCCGTCGTCGTCATTAAAGATAAAGATGGCAATATTTACCAAGATTCAAGTATCGGTACAGGTTCTATCTTAGCTGTTTATAATGCCGTTGATCGCATCTTCGACAGAGAAACTGAACTACTAGATTATTCTATTGATTCAGTTACTGAAGGTTCTGATGCTCAAGCTGAAGTACATGTACAATTAAAAATCGGTAATCAAATTGTATCTGGCGTTGGTATCGATCATGATATTTTATTAGCGTCATGTAAATCATATGTCGAAGCACAAGCCAAATATATTGCAGATATTTCTAAGGAAGAAGGTATTCATTCATGAGTTATAAAATCATAGCATTGCCTGGTGATGGTATTGGTCCAGAAATTATGTCAGGTTCATTAGAAATCTTATCACAGTTAAGTCAACAATTTAATTTTAGTTATGAACTTGAAAGTCATGACTTTGGTGGAATTGCTATCGATAATCATGGTACACCCCTTCCAGATAATACATTATCTGCGTGCCAACAAGCTGATGCTGTATTATTAGGTGCAGTTGGTGGTCCTAAGTGGACAGATCCAGCTAATAGACCTGAACAAGGTTTATTAGGTATCCGTAAAGCATTAGGCTTATTTGCTAATATTCGCCCTACTACAGTGACAGGTGGGACTAGCCATTTATCACCACTTAAAGAAAGTAAAGTAGCAGGTACAGACTTTGTAATTGTGCGTGAATTAACTGGCGGTATTTATTTTGGCGAACCTAAACATTGGGATAACAATCAAGCCGTCGATTCACTAACATACACTAAAGCCGAAATTGAACGTATCGCTCGTGTTGGTTTTGAGTTAGCTCAAAAAAGAAACAAAAAGTTAACTTCAGTCGATAAAGAAAATGTTTTATCATCTAGTAAATTATGGCGCCAAGTCGTTAATAAAGTAGCAGCAGACTATCCTGATGTTGAAGTAAACCATTTACTCGTTGATGCTTGCGCTATGCACCTAATAGTAAATCCGTCACAATTCGATGTCATCGTTACTGAAAACTTATTTGGTGATATTTTAAGTGATGAAGCATCTGTTATTCCTGGATCTTTAGGATTATCACCATCAGCTAGTTTTAGTGAACAAGGCACACGTCTTTATGAACCTATCCATGGTTCAGCACCTGATATTGCAGGTCAAGATAAAGCCAATCCATTCGGTATGTTACTTTCAGTGGCTATGTGTTTACGTGAAAGTTTAAACCAAGATGATGCAGCAACACACTTAGAAAATATCATTTATACTTTGATTAAAACTGGTAAAACAACAACAGACCTTGGAGGTCAGTATACTACTTCTGACATATTTAATTTTGTAAAAGAAAATCTTTAAAGGAGGAGATGTCGTATGGGTAAAACACTTTTTGATAAAGTATGGAATAAACATGTGTTAACGGGTAAAGAAGGTGAACCTCAATTATTATATATTGATTTGCATCTTATTCACGAAGTTACATCTCCTCAAGCATTTGAAGGTTTGAGGCTACAAAATAGAACACTACGTCGCCCTGATTTAACATATGCTACTTTGGATCATAACGTACCTACAATTGATATTTTTAATATTAAAGATGAGATTGCGAATAAACAAATAACTACATTGCAAAAGAATGCTAAAGAATTTGGTGTTCACATCTTTGATATGGGTTCAGATGAACAAGGTATAGTGCATATGGTAGGACCAGAAACAGGATTAACTCAACCAGGAAAAACAATTGTGTGTGGCGACTCCCACACTGCCACTCACGGCGCTTTTGGTGCCATTGCATTCGGTATTGGTACAAGTGAGGTTGAACATGTCTTTGCAACTCAAAGTTTGTGGCAAACAAAACCGAAAAATTTAAAAATTGATGTAAATGGTACTTTGCCTCCTGGTGTCTATGCTAAAGATATTATTCTACATCTAATTAATCAACATGGTGTAGATTTTGGTACAGGTTACGCTTTAGAATTTACAGGTGAAGCCATTCGCGCACTCTCAATGGAAGCACGTATGACTATTTGTAATATGGCTATAGAAGCCGGTGCAAAATACGGCATGATGCAACCAGATGACACAACATTTGAATATGTTAAAGGACGCCCTTACGCAACGAATTATCAGTATGATATAGATGCATGGCGTGAACTTTATACTGATGAAGATGCTGAATTTGATAAAGTCATTGAATTAAATGTTTCTGACTTAGAGCCACAAGTTACTTGGGGTACAAGTCCTGAAATGGGTGTCAATTTTAACACACCATTCCCTGAAATAACTGATGTTAATGATGAACGTGCCTATAACTATATGGGACTTAAACCCGGCCAAAAAGCTGAAGATATTGACTTAGGCTATGTCTTTTTAGGCTCATGTACCAATGCCAGACTTTCCGATTTAATTGAAGCAAGTCAAATCGTGAAAGGCAATAAAGTACATCCTAAAATTACAGCAATTGTTGTTCCAGGTTCACGTTCTGTAAAAAATGAAGCTGAAAAATTAGGCATTGATCAAATCTTTAAAGAGGCTGGTTTTGATTGGAGAGAGCCAGGTTGTTCAATGTGCTTAGGCATGAATCCTGACCAAGTTCCTAATGGTGTTCATTGTGCTTCTACAAGTAATAGAAATTTTGAAGGTCGCCAAGGTAAAGGTGCACGTACACATTTAGTATCACCAGCAATGGCCGCAGCGGCAGCAATTAATGGTAGATTTGTAGATGTAAGAAAGGTGGTTGTTTAAGATGGAAGTAAAACCAATTACAACATATAGTGGTAAAATTGTACCACTCTTTCACGATAATATAGATACAGATCAAATCATTCCAAAAGTTCATTTGAAACGTATTTCCAAAACGGGATTTGGTCCGTTTGCTTTCGATGAATGGCGTTATTTAGAAGATGGTTCAGACAATCCAGATTTTAACCCCAATAAACCAGAATATCGTGACGCTTCCATTCTGATTACTGGAGATAACTTTGGTTGTGGCTCTAGTAGAGAGCATGCAGCGTGGGCTATAAAAGATTATGGCTTTGATATTATTATTGCAGGAAGTTATAGTGATATTTTCTATATGAATTGTACAAAAAATGGTATGCTCCCTATTACGTTAGATGAAGCAGCACGTAAACATTTAGCTCAATTCCAAGAAATTACTATAGATTTACCAAACCAAACAGTTACATCACCAGAACAAACCTTCCACTTTGACATTGATTCAACATGGAAAAACAAATTGGTTAAAGGATTAGATGACATTGCAGTAACATTGCAATATGAGCAACAAATCAAATCATATGAAGAATCAAAAGCTTATTAAGCAGCTACTAATTTTAAATCAAAGGTGTGAAAATTATGACAGTAAAAACTACAGTGTCATCAAAGGATATAGATGAAGCATTTTTACAATTGAAAGATATCGCTAAAGAAACCCCTCTTCAAAAAGATCATTATTTATCTCTTAAATATGATTGTAACGTTTATTTAAAACGTGAAGATTTGCAGTGGGTACGTTCATTTAAATTGCGAGGCGCATATAATGCAATTGCTGCGTTAAGTGATCAAGAACGACAAAACGGTATAACTTGTGCTAGTGCTGGTAACCATGCACAAGGTGTAGCCTATACCGCGAGTAAATTAAATCTTAAAGCAGTTATCTTTATGCCAGTCACAACCCCACTTCAAAAAATTAACCAAGTTAAATTTTTTGGTGCTTCAAATGTTGAAGTCGTATTAACTGGTGATACATTTGATGATTGTCTTAAAGAAGCTTTAACTTATACTCAAGACAACAAAATGAATTTTATTGATCCTTTTAATAATATTTACACAATTGCCGGTCAAGGCACTTTGGCAAAAGAGATTATCAATCAAGCACAACAAGATGATGTCGAATTTGATTATTTATTTGCTGCAATTGGTGGTGGCGGTTTAATTTCAGGTGTAGGCACATATTTTAAAGATCACTCACCTAATACTTCTATTGTAGGTGTAGAACCTGCTGGTGCCAGTAGTATGTATGCTTCAGTAGTATTAGAAAACCAAATTGTTACATTACCTGAAATTGACAAGTTTGTTGATGGTGCATCAGTCGCTCGTGTCGGTGAAATCACATATGACATTTCTAAAAATGTAGTCGACGATTACGTCCAAGTACATGAAGGTGCAGTATGTTCAACTATTTTAGATATGTATTCCAAACAAGCAATTATTGCTGAACCTGCTGGTGCCCTTAGTGTCACAGCATTAGAACAATATAAATCACACATTAAAGGAAAAAATGTCGTTTGCATCGTAAGTGGCGGTAATAATGATATTAATAGAATGAAAGAAATTGAAGAACGTTCTTTACTGTTCGAAGAAATGAAACATTACTTTATCCTAAACTTCCCACAACGCCCAGGAGCATTACGTGAATTTGTAAATGATGTTTTAGGACCAAAAGATGATATTACAAAATTTGAGTATTTGAAAAAATCATCACAAAATACAGGAACAGTTATTATCGGTATTCAATTATATCATCATAGTGATCTAGAACAATTAAAAGAAAATGTAACAGAATTTGATCCATCAAACATTTATATTAATGAAAATAAAATGTTATATTCCTTACTGATATAACATTAAAAATTTCAAAATAAATATCTTTGATAAACATAGAAGAAAATGGTACTACTATTATTCAAAATAGTAGTACCATTTTCTTTTTCATATAAAGTAGTACTTTGCATGAAATGCACTAGTACTACTTATGCAATTGCTCCAGCAATTGTATACCTTTTGTCCTGACTTGCTTACCTCTCGTAAGCGCGTTGCGTCACAAGTTTCATTCGTCAGCTTCAATCGCTTTCACTTTGCCTTGTTTCTACTTTTATAATAAAGACCTTGTGGTCTAGATAGTATATTTTAGATATAAAAAAAGAGACCTCTCGGTCTCGGCTCATCGCATCCTATAATTGCCTGGCAACGTCCTACTCTAGCGGGATGTTAACCACTACCTTCGGCGCTAAGGGCTTTCGGCTTGTGACAAGCGTTCGCATCTATCCTCTTTCAACTTGCTCCTGACTTGCTTACCTCTCGTAAGCGCGTTGCGTCACAAGTTTCATTCGTCAGCTTCAATCGCTTTCACTTCGCCTCGTTTCTACTTTTATAATAAAGACCTTGCGGTCTAGATAGTATATTTTTCATATAAAAAAATAGACCTCTCGTTCTCGGCTCATCGCATCCTATAATTGCCTGGCAACG